>NZ_CAVK010000231.1 GCF_000382885.1 Sphingobium indicum BiD32 | reverse complement strand
ACCCCTCCGTCACGCGCTGCGCGCGCGCCACCTCCCCTTGCAGGGGAGGATGATCATCCAACCAACGAAAGCCCCGCCCCATGAAATTGCTTGAAGGCAAGACCGTCCTCGTCACCGGCGCATCGACCGGCATCGGCCGTGCCGCCGCCATCGGTGCCGCCCAGCATGGCGCGAATGTCGCGATCAACTATGCCAATAGCGACGGTCCCGCCCAAAGCTGCGTCGCGGCGATCGAGGCGCTGGGCCAGCGCGCCATCGCGGTAAAGGGCGACGTCGCCGACCCGCAGACCGCGCAGGATTTCGTCGCCCGCGCCGTGGACGCCTTCGGCAAGGTCGACGTCATGGTCAGCAATGCGGGCATCTGCCCCTTCCACGCCTTTCTCGACATGCCGGTCGATGTCGTCGAGCGCACCTTTCGCGTGAACCTGCACGGCGCTTATTTCATGGTGCAGGCCGCCGCCCAGCAGATGGTGAAACAGGGCCATGGCGGCTCCATCGTCGCCGTCTCCTCCATCTCCGCACTGGTCGGCGGCGAATATCAGACCCATTACACGCCCACCAAAGCGGGCGTCCATTCGCTGATGCAGTCCACCGCTATTGCGCTGGGCAAGCATAATATCCGCTGCAACAGCGTGTTGCCCGGCACGATCCTGACGGAGATCAACAAGGATGATCTCGCCGACGATGAAAAGCGCCGCTACATGGAACAGCGCACCCCCTTGGGCCGCCTCGGCGCGCCGGAGGATCTCGCCGGACCCATCGTCTTTCTGGCATCAGACATGGCCGCCTATGTCACCGGCGCCGCGCTGCTGGTCGATGGCGGCATGTATGTGAATTTGCAGTGACTCCCAAACCTGCCCCTGTCATCCCCGCGAAGGCGGGGATCCATCTCCCACCATCTCGCCTGCGCGGGAATGACGTCAAGGGGGTCGATACATGAAGCGCGCCATCCTGCTGATCCTCACCCTCCTTTTCACCAGCCCCGCGCACGCCACCCGCCCCGGCAACACCATCCTGATCGCGGGCGATTCCACCGCCGCCGATTATGCCCCCGCCCGTTATCCGCAAACCGGCTGGGGCATGATGCTGCGCTGTGCCGCCGCCCCGGACGTGCGCATCCTCAACCATGCCAGAAATGGCCGCTCCACCCGCAGCTTCCTGGCCGAAGGGCGCTGGGACGCGCTGCGCGCCGACATCATGCCGGGCGACACAGTGCTGATCCAGTTCGGCCATAATGACCAGACCCGTGCCAAGCCCGAACGCTGGGCACCCGCCCAGACCGACTATCGCGACAATCTCCTCCGTTTCATCCGCGACGTGCGGATCGCGGGCGGCGTCCCCGTCCTGCTCACCCCGGTCGCGCGGCGCAACTTCGGCCCGGACAGGCGCGCCATCGCCGATTATCCCGCCTGGTCCGCCGTGGTGCGCGATCTCGCCGCCAGAACCGCCACCCCGCTCATCGACCTGGAAGCCCGCTCCCGCGCCTGGCTCGACCGCGCCGGGCCGGAGGCGTCCAAATCCCTCTACCTCCACTACAGTATGGACGACAAAATCCCCGCCTTCCCCAAGGGCGTCAGCGACGATACCCATTTCAGCGAGCTGGGCGCGCGGCAGGTGGCCGATCTGGTCGCCGACGGGCTAAAGGCTCTGGCCCTTCCCATCTCCGCCAAAATAGCCGACCCTCGCCCGGCCCTGACCCGCACTGCCTCGCTTGGAAGGACGGATTGCCAATGACGATGATCGACCGCCGCACGCTGCTTTCCGGCGCGATCGCCGGTGCCGCGCTAGCCCCGTCACTCGCCCAGGCGCAGGCCATCCCCCTGCCGCCGGGCCTTGTCCGCTTCCCGATATGGCCGGGCAGGGCGCCGGGCAGCGATCATGTGACCGTGACCGAAACCGAAACCCTGCGCCGTGCCGACAGCGGCCCGCATGACAGCCTCTTCACCCATGTCACCACGCCAACGCTGACCCTGACTCGCCCGGCAAAGCCCAATGGCGCGGCGATCCTGCTCATCCCCGGCGGGGGCTACAGCCGCGTCGCGATCGGCCATGAAGGCTATAGCGTCGCCCGCCGCTTCGCCGACGCAGGCTATGCCTGCTATAGCCTTCTCTACCGCCTGCCCGCCGATGGCTGGGCGGCAGGCCCGCAAGCGCCGTTGCAGGACGCCCAGCGCGCCCTGCGCCTCGTCCGCGCGCTTGGTGCCCGTGAGCAATATGACGCCAGCCGCGTCGGCGTGATCGGCTTTTCGGCGGGCGGCCATCTCGCCGCCTGGCTCACCAGCCGCTCGCCAGAACAGATTTACACGCCGATCGACGCCGCCGACAACGAACCGGTCAAGGCCGCCATCGCCGCCTATATGTACCCGGTGATCCAGATGGAGGGCAGCTTCGTCCATCAGGGATCGCGCACCCAGCTGCTCGGCCCGTCCCCATCGCCCGAAACAATGCGCGCCTATTCGCTCGACCAGAATGTCAGCGCGCAAACCCCGCCGGTGTTCATGGCCCATGCGCTGGACGACAAGGTAGTGCCGCCCGAAAACAGCCTCGCCATGCTCGCCGTCCTGCGCGCCAAGGGCATCCCGGTCGAAGCCCATCTGTTTGAAAATGGTGGCCATGGCTTTGGCCTGATCGCCCCGCCTGCCGCGCCCGCGCCCTGGCCCGACCTGTTCCTTCATTTCGCGAAACGCCACGGCCTATGACCAGAAATGTCGCCCTGTTCGTCACCTGCCTGGTCGACATCATGCGCCCGCGCATCGGTTTCGCCGCCATTCGCGCGCTCGAAGCCGCCGGGTGCGAGGTGGTCGTGCCGCAGGGCCAGACCTGCTGCGGCCAGCCCGCGCTCAACAGTGGCGACCGTGACCATGCCGTGGCGCTGGCAAAACAGACGATCGCCGCGCTCGAACCCTATGAAGCCATCGTCGTCCCGTCCGGCTCCTGCGCAGGCACGATCCGCTGCCATTATCCCGAACTGTTTGAACAGGACGCGACATGGCTCCCCCGCGCGCAGGCGGTCGCCGCCAAGACGTTCGAGGTCATGGCCTATCTGGACGAAGTCTGCGGCTGGAAACCCGACGGCGTGCGCCTGCCCGCCACCGCCACCTATCATGACAGTTGTTCGGGCCTGCGCGAACTGGGCATCAAGGCCCAGCCCCGCCGCCTGCTCAACGCGATCGACGGCCTGTCGATGTCCCCGCTGTCAGGCGCGGAAACCTGCTGCGGCTTCGGCGGCACCTTCTGCGTCAAATATCCTGCCATCTCCAACGCCATCGTCGGCGAAAAGGCCGCAGCGATCGACGCCACCGGGGCGAACCTGCTGCTCGCGGGCGACCTCGGCTGCCTGATGAACATGGCGGGCAAGCTCCACCGCGACGGCAGCAAGGTCCGCGCCTTCCATGCCATCGAACTGATCGCGGGCATGGGCGACGGCCCCGCCATTGGCGAGGAAGCATGAGCGATTTCACCACCCCCTCTTTCCTGAATCGCGCCGACGCCGCGCTGGCCGACCCGATCCTCAAGATCGCGGTCGAGCGCACTGCCGGGACAGCAGAAGCCAAGCGCGCCATCGCCATCGACGCCTTCCCCGATTTCGAGGCTGCCCGCACCCGCGCCGCCGCGATCAAGGATCATGTGATCGCCCATCTCGGCCCCTATCTGGAGCAGTTCGAGGCCAGCGCCATCGCGGCGGGCGCGCAGGTCCACTGGGCGCAGACCGCCGACGAAGCCTGTCAGATCGTCATGAATATCTGCAAAGCGGCGGGCGCCAAAAGCGTCGCCCGCTCCAAATCCATGCTGGGGGAGGAGATCGGCCTGCCCCACGCGCTGGAGGAAGCCGGGATCGGCCGGGTCGAAACCGACCTTGCCGAACATATCATCCAGCTCGCCGATGAACGGCCCTCGCACATCATCTGGCCCGCCATGCACAAGACCCGCGAGCAGGTCTCCGCCCTGTTCAAGGCCAAACATCGCACCCCGCACGAGGAAGAAACTATCGCCGCCATGGCCCAGAGCGCCCGGCGCGAACTGCGGGCCAAGATGCTGGGCGCGGATGTCGGCATATCGGGTGCGAACTTCCTGATCGCGGATACGGGCGCGGTCTGCACCGTCACCAATGAAGGCAATGCCGAACTCTCGCTCGTCCCCCCGCGCGTCCATATCGTGACCGCCGGGATCGAGAAGATCGTGCCCTCAATGCCCCACGCGATTCCCATGCTGCGGATGCTGGCCCGCTCCGCCACCGGCGCGGCGCTCACCCAATATACGACCTTCTACACCGGCCCCAGACGCTCCGGCGACCGCGACGGGCCGGAAGAAATGCACATCGTCCTGGTCGACAATGGCCGGACCAAAATGCGCGAGGAAGGTCTGGCGGATATGCTCCGCTGCATCCGCTGCGGCGCGTGCATGAATCATTGCGTCGTGTTCCGCCAGATTGGCGGCCACGCCTATGGCGGCACCTATCCGGGTCCGATGGGCGCGGTCCTCACCCCCGCGCTCGACGGGCTGGCCTCCAATCGTGACCTCGCCCATGCCTGCACCCTCAATGGCAAATGTCAGGAAGTCTGCCCGGTCAAAATCCCCCTCCCCACTTTGCTCAAGGGCTGGCGCGAGAAAAGCTGGCGCGAAGGGCTGGAGCCGACCTCCATGCGCGCAGGGCTGGGCCTCTGGGCCTGGGTCGCCACCCGCCCGGCGCTATACCGCCTCGGCACCGGCCTTGCGATCCGTGCGATCCGCCTGCTCGGCCGCAAGGGCTGGATCGCCAGCCTGCCGCTGGCGGGCGGCTGGACCCGATATCGCGACCTCCCCAAACCCGCCGCGCAAAGCTTCATGACCCAATATCAGCGGGAGCAGCGCAAATGAGCGCCCGCAACGCGATCCTCGCCCGCCTCAAAAGCCCTCCCCCGCTCGCGGCGGAGGCCGCCGCCCTGCTCGACACCCCGGAACGCCCGGCGGTGGATGCCACCAATCTCGAATCCGAATTCCTCGCCCGGCTGGCCCTCCCCAGCGTCAATGCCAGCCATGACGTCATCGCCAGCCTCACCGACCTCCCGGCGGCCATCGCCCGCTACCTGCACGCGGAAAACGAACCCCTCACCCTCTGCTGCCCCCCCGACCCGCGCCTTGCCCCATGCGACTGGTCGGCCTTCACCCTGCACGCCAATGCCGCGCCCGACGAAACCGCCACCCTCGCCATCGCGCGGCTCGGCATCGCCGAAACCGGATCGCTGATATTCGAGACCAGCCCGACCGCGCCGATGCTGCCCAACTTCCTGACGCTGCACCATATCGTGCTGCTACCCGTCGCCGCCATTGCCGCCCATCTGGAGGACGCGCCGCTCCCCGGCCCGCAACCCCGCGCCCATTACTGGATCACCGGCGTGTCCGGCACCACGGACATCGAAGGCACCTATGTCCGCGGCGCGCACGGCCCGCGCTATCTTCACGTCATCCTGCTGCGCGGCGGGATTCTACCCGTCACCTAACTGGGCCGACAGGCGCGTCACCCGTTCCTCGGCCAGCCGCAGATTAAGGAGTTGCAGCAGTTCGACCCCGATCTCGACCGCCTCGGCAGGCAGCCCGGCCAGCAAGTCGTCGCCCAATGCGTCCAGCCGCGCCTGTATCTGTCCCGCCATTGTCTTGCCCGCCGGGGTCAGCGTCACCCGGTTGGACCGCCCGTCATCGGGATCGACCGTCCGCTCGATCCACCCGGCCCGTTGCAACTGGTCCAGCGTCCGCACCAGTGACGGCGCACTGACCTCCAGCAACAGCGCCAGTTCGGCCTGTCGCGGCACCGCGCCGACGCTATCGAGATGCACCAGACACCAGCCCGCGCTCCCGGACACGTCCAGCCCGGCCAGCGCCCCGTCCGCCGCCTGCCGCCACCCCCGCGCCACCGGGCCCAGCCCATGCAACAACGCCCGCCCAGCTTCCCGATCAACCATTTCGATTAGTTAGCTAATTAATCAAAAGCATGCAAGTGCGCGTGATTGTCCAGCTCAGTGTCGGGTTAAGGGGTCCGGGCATCACCCGAACCCCGCTAGGCTCAGGCCCGCCGCGTGCCGGCAAAGGCCGACGCCCCGAACGCCCCCAGCTGCATCGTCCCGGTGACCGCATCGCCTGCGACTTCCGCCTCGCACTCCAGCGTCATTGGCATCGGCATGGTCATTTCCATCTTCCAGATGAGCTTATTGCCCGCGACCTTGCCATCGACCACGTCGAGCGATCCCATCATGCCCGCAAAGGTGCCGTTGAACCGGTCGCCATTGCTGATCACGGTGAACACGCCCTTCTGGTCGCCCATCGGCGTCTTGGCCACGCAATCATAGGCGCCATCGACACTTGCCATCTTGTTCACTCCTTCAGAAATTTCAGTCAGCCAGGGTGCCGGTCTCCACCGGCAGGCCCACCGCGTCAAGCTGCGGACGCACCAGTTTCGCGTCGCCGACCACGACCCAGATCAGCCCGTCGGCATTGATCGCCTCCCGCGCCGCCTTGTCAAAATCGGCCGCCGTCATCGCGCGATAGATATTGGGCAGCGTCTCGTAGAAATCGTCAGCCCGCCCGATCAGGCTGTTGCGCATCATCGCCCCCAGCAGGTCGGACGATGTCTCGAAACTGCCGGGCAGCGACAATATCTGCCCGTTGATCGTCTGGTTGCGCTCGGCCTCGCTCGTCCCCTTGGTCGTCAGGAAATCCTTGATGTCCTGCCGCGCCGCAATGATCGATTCGCCGGTCTTGTCGGTCTGCACCGGGGCATAGACCAGCAGCGGGATCGTGTCCTTGACGCCCGGCAGCGACGTCCCCGCGCCATAGGCCCAGCCCTTGGTCTCACGCAAATCCATGGTCAACCGCGACGTCGTGCTGCCGCCCAGCACTTCATTGGCCGACTGGAGCGTCACCGGATTGTCGGTCCCCTTCTTGCTCGTCAGCACCCCGGCCAGGATCATCGACTGCGGGCTTTGCGGCTTGTCGATCAGGATGATCCGCGCCGGGCGCGCCATCCGGTCCATGCGGAACAGCTTGGTGCCCTTTGGCGTCGCCGGTGCCTTCCAGTCGCCAAAGCGCTTTTCCAGCAGCGGCAGCAACTCGGCGAGACTCGTGTCGCCGGTGACGAAGATCGTCGCATTGTCGGGCCGCAGCCAGCGATCATGGAAGGCGGTCAGGTCCGCCCGCGTCACCGCCCTGACCCCGCTCTCCGTGCCGGACCCGGTGAAGGGAATGCCATAGGGATGCGCCTTGCCATAAAGCAAGGGCGGCAACATGCGCTGGGCGATCGCGGTCGGTTCGGTCTTTTCCGCCGCGATCCGGGTCAGCATCTGCCCGCGCAACCGCTCCACCTCGGTCGGCGCAAAGGCCGGATTACGCACCACATCGGCCAGCAGCCCCAGCGACGCATCCAGATTGGGCTTCAACGCAAACAGCCCCACCGTGGTCCGGTCCATGCTGTTGCCCGCACTCACCGACGCGCCCAGCCGCTCCTGCTCCTGCGCGATGTCCAGCGCGCTGCGGCTTTTGGTGCCTTCGTCCAGCAACGCGGTCGTCAGCGCCGCCGTCCCCAGCTTGGCCCGGTCGTCCGCCGCATTGCCTGCGTCGAACGCCACCGACACCCGCACCGTCGGCACCGTCGCCCGCCGCGCAAACTGCACCGCTATGCCGTTCTTCAGCTTCGCATGTTCGACCGTCGGGAAATCCAGATCGGCCACCGGTTCGATCGGCGGCTCGGCGATCTTGGTGGGCGCTGGCGGCGTCGCCGCGACCGGAGCGGGCGCGGCGGGATCACGGAAATAGGCCGGCTTATGGGTGGCATTCCCTGCCAGCGCATTGTCCGCCGCCGATCGTTCACCCGGCGCCACGGTCAGGCGGAACACCGGCCGCCCCAACCATTTGCGCGCAGCCTCACCCACCTGGGCCGGGGTCGCGGTGGCATAGGCGGCCAGATCCTTGCGATATTTCTCCGGGTCGTTGGAATAGACCGCCCCCTCGGCCAGCGTCACCGCCTTGCCCGAAAAGCCGCCAACCTGCTCAAGTCCCGATATTGTCCCCGCCAGCTGCCGGGTCGCGGCACGCTGCACCTCGTCGGCGGTCGGTCCCTTGGCCAGATAGTCGGCCAGCAGCGCATCGAGCCGCTTGCCCACCGCAACCGCGTCGGTCCCCGGCTTCACATCGACCGTAATCTCGGCGATGCTGAGCTTCTCGAATGGCTGGACGCTGGCCTTGACCCCCACCGCTACCTTCTCGTCCCGCACCAGCGTGGTGTAGAGGCGTGAGGAGGCGAGGCCGCCAAATACCGACAGCGCCAGATCGAGCGCGGGCAGATCCGCGCCATTGACGCCCGGCACCACCCAGTTGCGATAGAGCCGGGTAGCCGCGACATTATCGTGCATCAGCTTTTCGACATCCTTGTCGAGCGTCGGGATGGTCGCATCCACATCCTGCGGCGCGGGACCAGCGGCGATATTGCCGAACCAGCGCTCCACCTTCTTCTTCGCGGTCGCCGCATCAATATCGCCCGCCAGCACCAGCACGGCATTGTTGGGACCATAATGGGTCTTGAACCAGCCCTGCACATCGCTCAGGCTGGCGCTGTTCAGGTCCGCCATAGACCCGATGGTCGAGTGGCGATAGGGATGGCCTTCGGGCAGCAGCGCCGCAAGCTGCGCATATTCGACCAGCCCATAGGGTTCATTCTCCCCCATCCGCTTTTCATTCTGGACGACCCCGCGCTGTGTATCCAGCTTCTGCTGCGTCACCGCGCCCAGCAGATGCCCCATCCGGTCAGATTCCAGGAACAGCGCCCGGTCGAGCGCCCCGGTCGGCACCGTCTCGAAATAATTGGTGCGGTCGAACCAGGTCGTCCCGTTCCAGTCGGTCGCGCCAATATCCTCCAGCCGCCCGAAAAACGGCCCGTCGGCATTTTCGGAGCCATAGAACATCAGATGCTCGAACAGATGGGCAAAGCCGGTCTTGCCCGCCGGTTCAAAGCGCGATCCCACATGATACCAGATCGACACCGCCACCACCGGCGCCTTGCGGTCGGTATGGACAATCACCCGCAGCCCGTTCTTCAGCGTGAATTCCTCATAGGGAATATCGACCGCCGACACGAGGCTGGAGAGCGGGGCTGGCGCAGCACTGGCGGCTTGCGGGGCGGTCTGCGCCACCGCCTGCGTCATGGGGGTCAGGGCAATCGCAGACAGGCCGATCAGCAGGGACAGGCGACGCGACAGGGGGGAAAGGGTCATGAACAACCTCTAAGAAAATGCAGCCGGGTTGGTCACCCGCGGAGGACGCTAGGATAGCGCTGCGTTTTAGCAGCGCAATACGCTTGACGCTGGACAGCGCGGCTGGCCGCGATAGGTTCCGGGACATCATAGATTACAAAGGCTCCCCCATGTTCCGCCGCCTGCCCCTGCTTGCCTCGCTGCTCGCCCTATCCGCGCCCGCCCTCGCGCAGGAACCAGGCTTCTCCCCGGACGCGATCCGCGCCGATGTCAGCTTCCTGGCCGACGATCTGCTCGAAGGGCGCGACGCCGGGACGCGCGGCTATGACATCGCCGCCCGCTACGTCGCCGCCCGCTTCGCCGCGCTCGGCCTGCAACAGGCGGTCAAGGACAGCTGGTATCAGCCGGTCACGCTGGCGCTGGCCGAACTCGATCCCAAGGTGAAGCCCGCGCTCACCATTGGCAGCACCCGCTTCGACACGGCCGGCGACGTCGCCATCGGTGCTTTCGGCCGCGAACCGGTCCAGAGCATAGAGGCGGGCGCGGTGTTCGTCGGCTACGGCCTGCAATCGGACCGCGAGAAGATCGACGATTATGCGGGCCTCGACCTGCGCGGTAAATTCGCCGTGGTCCTTTCCGGCTCGCCAGTCGGAATGCCCAGCGAAGTCGGTGCGCATCTCGCCGCCGAAAAGGCATTGGCCGCGCAAAAGGCCGGCGCCATTGGCCTCATCACCATTCCCAGCCCCAGCCTGCTCGCCCGCACCCCCTGGGAAAAGCTGCGCGACCGCGCCAGCGAACCGACCGTCAGCTGGCTCGACGCACAGGCCAAACCCTTCACCCGCACCCCCGCCATTCGCGGCGGCGCTTCGGTCAATGGCACCGCGACCGACGCCCTGTTCGCCGGGTCAGGCCGCAAGATCGCCGCGATCATGCAGCTTGCGGGCAAGAAGGGCGGGCGTCCCAAGGGCTTTGCCCTCAAGCCCCTCGTCCGGCTTGACCGCACCAGCAGCGTCCGCACCGCCGCCTCATCCAATGTCATCGCCATCCTGCCCGGATCGGACCCGGCACTGGGGCATGAATATGTGCTGCTGATGGCCCATCTCGACCATAATGGCGTGCGGCAAAGCGCAAAGGGCGATGACAAAATCTATAATGGCGCGATGGACAATGCGTCGGGCACCGCGACGATGCTGGCGGTCGCCAAGGCCTTTGCCGACAGCGGCACCCGCCCCAAACGCTCGATCCTGTTCGCGGCGGTCACGGCGGAGGAGGACGGCCTGCTCGGTTCGCAATATCTCGCCCGCAATCCTGTCCTGCCCGCCGGTGGCAGACTCGTCGGCGTGGTCAATCTCGACATGCCGATCCTGACCTATGATTTTGCCGATGTCGTCGCATTCGGCGCGGAACATTCGACGCTCGGCCCAATCGTCGATCGCGCCGCCACATCCGCAGGCGTCACCCTCTCGCCCGATCCGCTGCCTGCCGAAGGCCTCTTCACCCGGTCCGACCATTATCGCTTCGTGCAGGAAGGCGTGCCCTCGGTATTCCTGATGACCGGCTTTGCAGGGCCGGGCAAAGCGGCGTTCGAGCATTTCCTCAAGACCGACTATCATCAGCCGTCGGACCAGATCCGCCTGCCGTTCAACTGGCAGGCTGCGGCAAAATTCGCCCGCGTCAATTACGCCATCGCCCGCGACATCGCCGACGCGCCGCAAGCGCCACGCTGGTATCAGGGCGACTTTTTCGGCGACGCCTTCGCCCCGGATCAGCCCAAGGCCGACAAACCGAAATAAGTCGGGCCGAAAAGAAACGGTCCTTGGTGGAAATTGCGTAGTGCCTCTTGTGTGGCCTTTGGGCAACACCACATCAGCCGCAGTTTCATAAAGAGCCAAGGGCTTCACAAAGGTAAGTCATGAACCTCGAAAAATTCACCGACCGCGCCAAGGGCTTCCTCCAGTCGGCGCAAACCGTCGCAATCCGCATGAGCCATCAGCGGATCAGTCCCGAACATCTGCTGAAGGCATTGCTGGAGGATGAGCAGGGCATGGCGTCGGGCCTTATCAAGGCGGCGGGCGGCGCGCCCGAAGTCGCGTTGCGCGACACGGACGCAGCGCTCGCCAAGGTGCCGTCGGTGTCCGGCAGCGGCGCGCAGCAGACCCCCGGCCTCGACAATGACGCCGTGCGCGTGCTCGACAGCGCCGAACAGGTCGCGGGCAAGGCGGGCGACAGCTTCGTCACTGTCGAACGGCTGCTGCTCGCGCTGACGCTGGCCACCACCACGACGGCGGGCAAGGCGCTTAGCGCCGCTGGCGTGAAGCCCGAATCGCTCAACGCCGCGATCAACCATCTGCGTCAGGGCCGCAGCGCCGACACCGCAGGCGCGGAGGATCGCTATGACGCGCTCAAGAAATTCGCCCGCGACCTGACCGAAGCTGCGCGCAGCGGCAAGCTCGATCCGGTGATCGGCCGGGACGAGGAAATCCGCCGCACCATCCAGATCCTCGCCCGCCGGACCAAGAACAACCCTGTCCTGATCGGCGACCCCGGCGTCGGCAAGACCGCGATCGCCGAGGGGCTCGCGCTGCGCATCGCCAATGGCGACGTGCCCGATACGCTGAAAGACCGCACGCTGATGGCGCTCGACATGGGCAGCCTGATCGCCGGGGCCAAATATCGCGGCGAGTTTGAGGAACGGCTGAAGGGCGTGCTCGACGAGGTCAAGGCCGCGGAGGGCCAGGTCGTCCTCTTCATCGACGAAATGCACACGCTGATCGGCGCGGGCAAATCCGAAGGCGCGATGGACGCGGGCAATCTGCTGAAACCAGCGCTGGCGCGCGGCGAACTCCATTGCATCGGCGCGACCACGCTCGACGAATATCGCAAATATGTCGAAAAGGACCCCGCGCTCCAGCGCCGCTTCCAGCCGGTGTTCGTCGGCGAACCCACGGTCGAGGACACGGTCAGCATCCTGCGTGGCCTCAAGGAAAAATATGAGCTGCACCATGGCGTGCGGATCACCGACAGCGCTTTGGTCTCGGCAGCGACCCTCTCCAACCGCTATATCACCGACCGCTTCCTGCCCGACAAGGCGATCGACCTGATGGACGAGGCCGCGTCGCGCCTGCGGATGGAGGTGGAATCCAAGCCGGAAGAAATCGAAAATCTCGACCGCCGCATCATCCAGCTCAAGATTGAGCGTGAGGCGCTCAAGAAGGAGACCGACAAGGCCTCGGCCGACCGGCTGGCCACGCTGGAAACCGACCTTGCCAATCTGGAGGAACAGTCCGCCTCACTGACCACCCGCTGGCAGGCGGAAAAGGACAAGATTGCGGGCGAAGCCAAGATAAAGGAACAGCTCGACGCCGCCCGGCTCGAACTGGAACAGGCGCAGCGCGCCGGCGACCTCGCGAAGATGAGCGAACTGTCCTACGGCACCATCCCTGGTCTCGAAAAACGCCTCGCCGAAGCGGCAACCGCGTCCGAAGGCGCGATGCTGCGCGAGGAAGTGACGGCCGAGGATATTGCCGGGGTCGTCGCCCGCTGGACCGGGATTCCGGTCGAGCGGATGATGACCGGTGAGCGCGAAAAATTGCTGGCGATGGAAGAAACGCTGGGCAAGCGCGTCATCGGGCAGGCCCATGCGGTGAAAGCGGTGTCCACCGCCGTCCGCCGCGCCCGCGCGGGATTACAGGACCCCAACCGCCCGCTCGGCTCCTTCCTCTTCCTTGGCCCCACCGGCGTTGGCAAGACCGAGCTGACCAAAGCGCTGGCCGGTTTCCTGTTCGACGATGAAAATGCCATGGTCCGCATCGACATGAGCGAATTCATGGAAAAGCATTCGGTCGCCCGCCTGATCGGCGCGCCGCCCGGCTATGTCGGCTATGAGGAAGGCGGCGTCCTGACCGAAGCCGTCCGCCGCCGGCCCTATCAGGTCGTGCTGTTCGATGAGGTCGAAAAGGCTCATGGCGACGTGTTCAACATCCTGCTCCAGGTGCTGGACGACGGCCGCCTGACCGACGGGCAGGGTCGCACGGTCGATTTCACCAACACGATCATCGTGCTGACATCGAATCTGGGCAGCCAGTATATCGCGGCGCTGGGTGATGATGATCCGGTCGAAAAGGTCGAGGATCAGGTGATGGAGGTCGTCCGCGGCCATTTCCGCCCCGAATTCCTCAATCGTCTGGACGAAATCATCCTGTTCCATCGCCTCGGCGTCGCCCATATGGCGCCGATCGTCGATATCCAGGTCGCCCGCGTGCAAAAACTGCTGAAAGATCGCAAGATCGCGCTCGACCTGACCGATGGCGCGCGGGCGTGGCTGGGGCGGGTCGGCTATGACCCGGTCTATGGCGCGCGCCCGTTGAAGCGCGCGGTCCAGCGCTATTTGCAAGACCCGCTCGCCGACCTGATCCTGCGCGGGGAGGTGCCCGACGGATCGCAGGTGCGGGTCGAGGATGGCGACGGCGCGCTGGCGCTCAGCGTCGCCTGACATGACAAGGCAGGAGGGGCCATGCCCCTCCGCCTTGTCAACCGTTGGGGTTCATCCCCGCGCGGCTGCGAGTGATGATGTCATCGGCATCGCGATTCTGCTGCTCGGAAATCGCCCGCCACTCGGCATTGGTCTTGCAGACCCGCTCCTTCTTCACCAGCGAACCGGTGACCTGAAACCGCTTGCACCGCACCGCATCGGGATCATTTTTGTCCAGCGGGGCCTTGTCCTGTGCCAGCGCGGGCATGGCCATGACGATCAGGCTGGACGCAATCACTGCCTTGAACATTCGCACTCCAATTCTCCTAGAAAGGCGGCAGTGCCGACCCCGTCTCTCCGAACGGGCCAGCCTCCATGCCGTCGATCAGATGCGCGGTAGGACGTCGTTCGTCTTGCTCGCATCGGCCGTCGCGTAGAATTGCTTCAATAGCTGCTGCTCCGCAAGCGACAAATGCGGGTTCCACACGTCCAAAATCAGCACCACCCGCAAATGATCGCTGTCGTTCCACGCCTCATGTTCGATCGTGTCGTCAAAGGCGAAGGCGACACCTTCTTGCCATGCCCTCGTTTCACCCCCGACACGAAAGAAACAGCCCGGCGGCACAACCAGCGGCAGATGGACGATAGCACGCGTATTGGTGACGCCCGTGTGCGCGGGAATCCGGCTACCGGGCCTCAGCAGCGAGAAGAAGGCCGATGGCGCCCGCCCCGGAATATCAGCGCGCGGCAAAGCCTCCAGCACCGCAACGGTCTGCGGGCAGGCCGCGCACACCGCTTCGTTCCGCACGCCATATTCCCACAGAAACGCCGCACCCCAATCGAGCGAGCCATCAAGCGCGGTCCATATATTCTGCGGCGTTCCGGCATCCTGCCGCACATAGGGGCGGATCGCCCCGTCATTCTGCCCGATCATCGCCAGAAATTCGGCGCGGATTACATCGGTCTGCGCTTCCAGCGCGTCCATCCAGGGAAAATGATGCCGGTCGAAATATTCGTCCGCGGGCAGAAAGGGATAATGCAGGCCCGAACAATGATTCTGGTAGATCATCCGGCGACCAAATTCCCGGTCCAGACAGGCTTGAAAGCGCCGCTGCGTCACCCTGTCCGCCGATGCCAGCTGTGCGGCAACGCCCGCCTCGACAAAGGCAGCAAATTGCGCCTGATGCGCCATGACAAATGCCCGCGCCTGCGCCAGCGTCTCGACCAGCGCTGGCGGCAGATCGGGCAGTCCCGCGGACAGCGCCAGCGCCTTGCCCCAACTGTCCGCCGCACCTTGCCGTTCATCCAGCCGTTGCTGGAGTTGCGCCATGCGGATTTGCGCCATCAAATTGCGCTGGTCGATGTCGATCGCCGCCTGCAACGCGGCCCGCTCGCCTTCCGCATGGCCCAGCCCGCGCTCTGCCGACGCGACATTCATCCACAGCGCCGCCTCCCTGGGATCAACCGCAGCCGCACCACGAAAATGCCCGCTGGCCGCCGCAAAATCCCGCTGGTCGAGCGCGATCATCCCCAGCAGGTTGAGCGCCTGAGGCTCCCCCGGGTGCCGCGCAAGCGCATCGCGCAATAATTGTTCGGCCGCTGCGACATGCCCCTGCCGCCGCGCCTCCACTGCCTGCTGCACCAACCGGCCCACCGCCAATTCCATAAAGCCCCCCAGCCCATCATCCACCATCGCTACCACAAGCCGGGGCGCTGGCAAGTAGGGGAAAGTCCTGCATCTTGAATGGCCGTAACAGCCATGCGAAGGCTGGTCTCCATGACCTCTCCCGATCCCGCGATCCGCGACATCATGCGCGATGCCCAATGGCTGGCCCATCGCTACGATCCGGGGCATGACGCAGTCCATATGCGGCGGGTTCCCCGCGCGCGACATGGCGACATTCCGTTCCTGACCGACGAGCATCTGGGGGAGGCGGAAGCGCCGTTAGTATTGCGGCTGGCTGACGCCATGGCGCATATGCCGCCGCGTGCGCCGCTCCATTTCCTGTTTCATTCCGCCTATTGCTGCTCGACCTTGCTGGCCGCCGCGCTCGATATTCCAGGCGTTGCGATGGGCCTGAAAGAGCCTGTGCTGCTCAACGACCTGATCGGCTGGCGACATCGCGGGGCAAAGGGGCCGGATGTGGCGCGGGTGCTGGACGCCAGCCTGCATCTGCTTGCCCGCCCCTTCGGCCCAGGCGAGGCGGTGGTGATCAAGCCCTCGAACCTCATCAATCCGCTAATCCCTGCAGTTATGGGATTGCGACCCGATGCCTGCGCGCTCCTGCTCCATGCCCCACTGGAACCCTATCTCGCCTCGATCGCGCGCAAGGGCATGTGGGGGCGGCTCTGGGTACGCGACCTGTTCCAGAAGCTGGCGCGCGAAGGGATGATCGAGCCGCTGGGCATAGCGCCCTCCGACTATCTGGGCCTGACCGATATTCAGGTCGCAGCCGTCGGCTGGCTGGCGCAACAGCGTCAGTTCCAGACGCTGTGCGATCAACTGGGCGCGCGGGTCGCCACGCTGGACAGCGAAACGCTAGTGGCAAGACCGGTCGAGAGTTTGGCCGCACTCGCCCGCCTGTTCGGGCTGGCGCTGGACGATGCAGCGGTCGCCGCAATCGCCAGCGGCCCGGTCTTTGCCCGCAACGCCAAAAATGGTGCAACCTTCACACCGGGCCAACGCGCGGAAGCGGCGCAGCGCGGGCTGGAGATCCATGCCGACGAGGTCGCCAAGGTTGCCCATTGGGCCATGGTGCTGGCGGACAATGCCGGGATTGCGATGTACCTGCCCCGGCCACTGATCAACGGATAGAAGCACGTCGATCGGTTCGCCCTGAGCCAATCGAAAGGGACATTCTTCTTAAAAAGGACAAGGCTTTGACGGCTTAGCCCGAGCGGCTGCTTCCCGTGGCCGTAGATGGCTGCGTGTGGATGCATCTCCGCTCCACGCCCACCCATAGAAAAAGGGCCGGTGTCGCCACCGGCCCCTTTTCTTTCTTGCCTGATCGAAGGATCAGAAGCGCAGCTTGGCAGCGACCGTGTAGCGGCGGCCCAGCGCGTCGTAGGTCGACGGATAGACGTTACCGCTATTGTAGCTGGTCGAACCAATGGTGTTGCCAACCACCTTGGGCTGGTTGTCCAGCAGGTTCTGCACGGTCATGGTCAGCGTGACCTCGTCCGAAACATGGAAGCGGCTGGTCAGGTCGAAATAATGTTCAGCCGGGATACGGTTGAAATCGACTTCCTTGCCGTTCAGCGTGCCGACGAATGCATCGCCATCCTCATATTTCACGCCGTCGATATAGCGCCACAGCAGCGACAGATCAACCGAGTCAAACGAGAGGGTGTTACGCACCGACCAGGACAGCTTGGGCTGGATCGAGGCGCAGTTGACGCTGTAGAGGCCAACGCATTCGCGGTTGACCGACGTCGGGGTCGCCTGGAAGGTCGAGCTGTTGGTCCAGTTGCCGTTGGCGCTAAGCGCCCACTTCGCGAAACCGACATCCTTCTGATAGTTCAGCTGAACGTCGATGCCGTCCGTGGCCAGCTTGCCCAGGTTCGACAGCGACTGCGGCAGACCACCCACGACAGCAGCTTCACCGAACAGTGCGCCGGTCGACGGATCGCGACGGATGCCGGTGCAAGCTGCGTCCGAAGCGCTGGCAGCCGTGATATTGTCGAAACAGGCCGAAATCACGTCATCAGGCGTCGGGAAGGTGATGGCACCCGAAATCTTGATGTTGTAATAATCGACCGTCAGGCTGAAGCCTGGCAGCGCTGCAGGCTGCAGCGACACGCCCAGGCCCCAGCTGTTCGACTTTTCCGGGCCGAGGGCAAGGTTACCGCCACCGGTGGAGTTTACCTGGCCAGCCGGATCGTTGATGATCGAACCAAGCTGAGCTGCTGTTGCGCCTTGAGCAATACAGACAGCCGCCAGATTGGCGTTCTGGGTCGGCGCAACGCCGGCGCAGGGATCGCTGTCGAGGTTGGTCAGCGTGGTGTTCACTGGAGCGAACAGTTCTGCGATGTTCGGGGCACGAACCGCACGCGAATAGTTGCCACGGAACTTGATGCCGTCAACCGGCGTCCAGTTACCGGCCACCTTCCATGTGGTCGTGTTGTAGCCCGAACCGCCATCAACCGTGTAGTCGGAGTAGCGGATGCCCGCTTCCAGCGTCAGATCCTGGAAGAAAGGCTTGTCCTGCACCAGCGGCAGAATGATTTCGCCATAGGCTTCATAGACGTCATAGCCGCCGTCGATGTTCGGGGCCGCACCGCCGGCACCGCCCAGATCGCCCGACTGCGAGAGCAGATCGGATTCCTGGCTGGCGCCATATTTGCGATATTCGCCACCCAGCGCGAAAGCCAGGCTATCGGTGCCGAAAGGCGAAGCAACGCCGAAGTCACCGCTGACGGTGCCCTTGACCTGTGCCAGCGACGTCTTGGTCGTGACCTGGCTGTTGGCCGTCAGAAAGGCGTTCTGCGCCGCATTGATCGAACCGTCCGGGCCGAACAGGTTGAGCGGAACGCAACCATTGGTATCGGTCAGGCAGGTCGCGGTGTTGGTCGCCAGCAGCGCCTGACGGACGCGCGAGTTCAGCCAGTAGCCCTGCTGGGTCTGAACGTTCTCGGACTCGCCATAGCTACCCGACAGGTCCCAGTCGATCGAGTCGGTGATGCCACCGCGTGCGCCGATGCGATAATCGAAGAAGGTCGTGGTGAAATCGGAGATACGCGGACCCAGTTCGGTCGCACGACGCGATACGGTGGTCGTCGCAGTACGATAGTTGGGGTCGCTCGGGTTTGTCGCTGTCGCTGCGGCGTCGCACTGTGCCTGAGAGTAGAGCGCTGAGTAGCCTACGCCCGGGTTGGTGTCGAAGGCGCAAAGAGCATTACGCTGTACCGCAGACAGATAAGGGTTGCTAAGCGGGACGGCCACCGAGATGCCGAACGCGCCAGACGGGGCGATAATGGTGCTGACGGTGTTCTTCGAGAAGATGCCGCGCGAATAGACTTCCACCGCGTCGCTGACTTCGTAACGGCCTGCGCCGTACATGTTGAAGCGCTCAAACGGCGTCTGGAAGATATTGAAGGGGTTGAAGTTGTAAGCGTCGAACGCCGAGGTGGGGCGGAACGCACCGCCAGCAGCGGTAACCTGACGGTTGCCCTGAACGGCGTTACAAGCTGGCTGTCCATCAAGGCCGCAACCGGTCGTGATCGAATCGGCACCGGTCGTGTTGACGTTGGTGAAGCGCGAGGGGGTCGACGTGCCCGAACCGCCGCCCAGGCCGCTGAAGGAGTCGATCGAAACGTCGGAGAAGGAACGATCGCCCTGATAGACCGGGTCGGACTGCTGATAGCCGACCGAGAAGACCACGTTACCGCGGCCATCGTCGAAATTGGCACCCAGCGTCAGGTCGGCGCGGACGTAATGGCCGTCGGCTTCTTCGGTCAGCTGGTTGGCGATATTCGCTTCCAGACCGGCAAAGTCGGACTTGGTGACGAAGTTGACGACACCCGAAATGGCGTCCGCACCATAAGTGGTCGAAGCACCACCGGTCAGCACGTCGACGCGGTCGATCAGGGCCAGCGGGATGTTGTTAAGGTCGAAACGGCCGTTCAGTTCGGCAGGCACCAGACGGTTGCCGTCGATCAGGACGATGTTGCGGTTGGAACCCAGGCCGCGCAGGTTGACGAACGAAGCACCGCCATTGCCGTTGTTGACGGCCGAACCGATGCTGGGAACGATGCCCGGAATTTCGCGCAGAATTTCTTCGGCGGTGTTGTTCTGCTTCAGTTCGATCTGGTCGGCGGTGGTCGCCGTCACGGGGGTCGAACGCGCCAGATTGGGGTTCTTGATCAGCGACCCGGTGACGATGATGGTGTCGCCCATATCGGCTTCGGCAGCCTGCGGCGCATCCTGTGCGAATGCGGCGGTCGCGATCAGCGACGCGCCCAGAATCGCCGGTGCGGCGCTGGCACGCAAAAGTGCCCTCTTGGAAAATGTCTTCACGGTCCAGTCCCTTGCTCTGGAGGCTGGCAGATGGCCTGCCACTATGATGTACCTATGGGGGGACATGGTGCCCGACAGCGATCCCCCCATATGGATGGCCGGAAACTGCGCGGGGTTAAGGGCGCTGTAAAGCCGGGGAAAAGGGCATTCACCGCTTTTGGATGCCCCTGTATCATAAATGCAACATGAACGTGGCATGACTGTTTTACGGCTGATTAGCAACATAATTTCACGGTGATACAACAGGATGAAGCAATCATATCGCGTGATGCAGCAGTGCAGGCCTATTGTGACACCATGTGCGTCCTACCGGGCTGGCCATGCGCATATTGACCTTGCCTCTGGCGGGTGCATGGTAGGGGAACAAACTGTTCGACGCGATGGAGAGACGATTTATGACGGGCTTGCGCGCACTGTTTTTGCTTGTTCCGCTCTGCGTCGCGGCCCAATCTTCCGCCGCGCCGCAGCGCCAGCAGCCGCGGCCTGAAATCTTCACCGACCTGCTCCAATGCCGTACGATCACGGTCGATGCCGAACGGCTCGCCTGTTTCGACCGGCAGGTCGGCGCGATGGATGCCGCGGCGCAACGCGATGAAGTGGTGGTGCTGGACAAGGGCGAGCTGAACAAGACGCGCAAGACTCTGTTCGGCTTTTCCTTCCCCAAATTGCCCTTCCTGGGCGGCGGTGATGACAGCAAGGAGGAGGCGCAGGCGGAGGAAGGCGTCACCCATATCCAGGCGGTGATCGCATCGGTACGCAGCCTGGGCTATGGCAAATGGCAGATCGGGCTGGAGGACGGCGCACAATGGATCACGACAGAAGCAATGACCGCGCGTGATCCCAAGGTCGGCCAGCCAATCGAACTGAAACGCGCCGCCATGGGCAGTTTCATGGGCAAGGTCGACGGTGGCCGCGCTGTGCGGATGAAGCGGATCAGCTAGGCCGATGGGGTGACTATCCGTTCGGCATCGGTCCCGCGAGCAGCAGCGGGTCGATCCGCGCGTCATTCCACTTCATCCCCCAATGAAGGTGCGGCCCGGTCGCGCGGCCCGTCGCGCCGACCGCGCCGATGCGTTGCCCCTGCGCCACATGATCGCCCATCTTCACGTCGATCCGCGACAGATGGAGGAAAGCGCTGCCCAGGCCGTGGCCATGGTCGATCATCAGCAAATGCCCCTCCAGCGTGAACGGTTTGTCTACAGCGGCCAGGACCACCACACCATCGGCAGGTGCCACTACCGCCGCGCCGGTCGCACCTGCAATGTCGACCCCGCCATGATAGGCACCCGGCGTCCCCTGATAGACACGCTGCGATCCGAACAAGCCGGACAGGCGACCGGTACGTGGCCAGATGAAGCGCTGTCGCCAGCCCTGGGCGTCGGTCACCACCGCGCGCGCGGCCGCGATCTGTTCCAGTTCCGGTTTGCGCAGCGCGAGAAATGCCTCCGTGCTTTTGGTCGGGCGCATCGGCGCATTGATCCGCTCGATCCGCCAGGCGCGGGGCGCAATGGCGATAGGGCGGTCAACCGTGCGGCCATCGGCCAGCCGGGCGACCAGCTGCGCGGTCGGCCCAGCGTCGCGATCGAAGGCGATCAGGAACCGGCCAGCGCCGTCGATCGGGACCAGCTTTCCATCCAGCATCAGCGCCACCGTGCCGGTCGGCGCAGTTCCCAGCAAAGCGCCGCCCTGCGTCATTGGTCCGGCAATCGTGAAATCCACCCGCGTCTGCACGGGCACGGCAGCCACCGATGGTCCGGCCAGCGCGATCAGCAGCGCCGCCGCCGCCCAGCGCCTCATCGCCCGCCGGTCGCCTTGATCTCGGCCCGCGCGGACGCTTGTGCATCGGCATAGGGTTCCTGCCGCGCGATGCTCCAGTAACGGAGATCCTCCAGCGCGATTTTCTGGCCAGTCACGGCGCACAGCACATGGTCGCCCGCCTGCAACACGCGGAAACTATAGGCCATATAGTGGAGCCGGGCGACGCGATCGCTGTTGGACATCAACATGGGTCAGCCTTTCTGGCGTTTCACGAAAACAGATCCTGCTGCGGCATTTCGTCCGCACCACGCGGCTTGCGCGCCGGGCGTGACACAGACGATATAGCGGATGGGCCGGGCTTCTCAAGCGAGGCCGCGCTGCCCCCGACCGTCGCATCAACCGTCCCATCCCTGAAATGCAGCGTCACAGCACCCGCCGCCTGCGCCGCAGCGACCGACTGGACCAGCCGCCCGCCCGCCATCACCCGCGCATAGCCACGTGCCAGCGGCAGGTCGGGATCAAGCGAGGCGAAATGGCGCGACACCCGGTCGAGCGCCGTCGCCCTATCCCGATACACCCGCGCCAGATAGTCAGGGCGCGGGCGCAACCGGTCGAGCCGCTCGGTCGCCCGCTGGAGATATTGCTGGAGCAGCGCGGGCCGCAACGCGCCGCCTGCCTGCCCCAATTGCGCACGCGCGTCCGCAATCCGGTGGCGCAACCCGCTGCCCAGCGCATCGGACAGCTGGTCGAGCCGCTGCCGCTGGGGTGCCAGCAGCATGTCGGGCGTCGGCATCAGCCGCGCCTGCATTGCCAGCCTTTCCCTCGCCTGACCCGCCCCGCGTCGCACCGCCCGTCCGGCGCGCAGCCCCATCTCGCCCAGCATCGCCAGCAGTTCCGCCCGCACCGGCACCGCCATTTCCGCCGCTGCCGTGGGCGTGGGCGCGCGCATGTCGGCGGCATAGTCGCACAGCGTCGTGTCGGTCTCATGCCCTACCGCCGATATGATCGGGATCGAACAGTCGGCCACCGCCCGCACGACAATTTCCTCGTTGAAGCTCCACAGATCCTCGATGGACCCGCCGCCGCGCGCCACGATCACCAGATCGGGCCGGGGCAGCGGCCCGCCATCCGCCATGGCGCTGAATCCGCGCACGGCGCGGGCAATCTGCTCGGCAGCCCCCTGCCCCTGCACCAGCACCGGCCAGACCAGCACATCGGTCGGGCAGCGATCCGCCAGCCGGTGCAATATGTCGCGAATCACTGCGCCAGTGGGCGACGTCACGACGCCGATAGTGCGCGGCAGGAAGGGCAAACGCCGCTTGCGCTCCGCCGCGAACAGCCCTTCGCCCGCCAGCTTCGCCTTCAGCTTCTCCAGCAACGCCATCAGCGCGCCTTCGCCCGCCAACTCCATCCGTTCGATCACGATCTGATATTTGGAGCGGCCCGGATAGGTGGTCAGCTTGCCGGTGGCGATCACCTCCACCCCGTCCTGCGGCGCAAAGGCCAGCCGCTGCGCTCCGCCTTTCCACATCACCCCGTCCAGCACGGCATTATCGTCCTTCAGTGCCAGATAGAGATGCCCGGACGCCGCCCGCTTGAACCCGGAAATCTCGCCACGCAGCCGGACATGGCCGAAGCGATCCTCGACCGTGCGCTTGAGCATCCCCGACAATTCGCTGACCGACAGCGGCGGCGCGTTGTCGCCCGCGCGTTCCTCCGCTAACAGGCGGCCCGAACTGTCATAGGCATCATATTCCGGGGACATGGGCGACATGAACATCCTTTTGCTTGGCGGCGGCGGCCGCGAACATGCGCTGGCGTGGAAGCTGGCGCAATCGCCCCGGCTCGATACGCTCTACGCTGCGCCGGGCAACCCCGGCATAGCCCAGCACGCGACATTGGTCGACCTTGCCGCGACCGATCATCGCGCGGTGCTGGATTTCTGCACCCGCCATTCGATCGGGCTGGTCGTCATCGGCCCGGAAGCGCCGCTGGTCGATGGTCTCGCCGACAATCTGCGCACAATGGGCGTGCCCGTGTTTGGTCCCAACAAGAAGGCCGCCCAGCTTGAAGGGTCCAAAGGCTTCACCAAGGATCTGTGCAAGCGCGCCAATATTCCGACCGCCGCTTATGTCCGCGTCACCAGCAAGGACGGCGCCATCGCCGCGCTCGACGATTTCGCGCTACCCGTCGTTATCAAGGCGGACGGGCTGGCCGCGGGCAAGGGCGTCATCATCGCCGAAACCCGCGCCGAAGCGCTCGACGCGCTCGACACCATGTTCTCCGGCGCATTCGGCGCGGCGGGCGAGGAAGTGGTGCTGGAAGAATTCATGACGGGCGAGGAAGCCAGCTTCTTCGCGCTGACCGACGGCACCGCCATCCTGCCCTTCGGATCGGCGCAGGATCACAAGCGCGTCGGCGATGGCGATACCGGACCCAATACCGGCGGCATGGGTGCCTATAGCCCCGCCCGCGTCCTGACCCCGGACCTGGAAGCCCAGGCGATCGAAACGATCATCAAGCCCACCGTTGCCACCATGGCGGCCGAAGGGATGCCCTATTCCGGTGTCCTCTATGCCGGGCTGATGTTGACCGACCAGGGGCCAAAGCTGATCGAATATAATGCCCGCTTCGGTGACCCGGAATGTCAGGTGCTGATGATGCGCTTCGACGGCGATCTGGTCGATCTGCTGCTCAGCGTCGCGCAAGGGACGCTGGCGGGACAGGGTCCGGTCGAACTGGCCAGCCGCACCGCGCTGACCATCGTCATGGCCGCCAACGGCTATCCCGGCACGCCGGACAAGGGCGGCGCGATCCAGGGCATCGACGCTGCGCAGGCCGGTGGCGCGCTGGTGTTCCACGCCGGGACCGCGGATCAGGACGGCGCGCTGGTCGCCAATGGTGGCCGCGTCCTTAATGTGACCGCGACCGGCGATACGGTCGGCGCGGCGCAGGCAGCGGCTTATGCGGCGGTCGACGCGATCAACTTCCCCAGCGGTTTCTGCCGCCGCGACATTGGCTGGCGCGAAGTCGCGCGCGAACAGGCATGAAGCCTTGCCGATCAGGGCGATGCGTCCCTAAATAGCGACGGCATATTCATAGAAGGCGACGCGCGATGCAGGAATTTTTCATGGACTATGGCCTGTGGCTGCTGATCGGGCTGCTGGTCATTATTGGCCTCGTCTTTCTGCTGTCCGGCAAGGACAAGGCGCGGGACGTTGCACAGGACATCGCGCCGACCCCGCCCGCACAAACGCCGCCTGCCCCGTTTGTGGAGCCGGTGGCCGCTGCCCCCGTCGTCGCGCCGGTCGAACCGGTGGCCCCCGTCGCAGCCCCCATTGCCCCCATCGCAGTTGAACCGACACCAGCGCCAGAACCCGTACCGGTGTCCCCCGCCATCACGGCCGTCCCCGAAGGCGAGGACGACCTGCTCCGCCTCAAGGGTGTAGGGCCAAAGCTCAAGACATTGCTCATCGACCTCGGCGTCACCCGCTTCGCCCAGATCGCCGCCTGGACCGACACGGATCTCGCCGCGATCGACGCCAGGCTCGGCAATTTCAAGGGCCGCCCGATCCGCGACCAATGGATCGACCAAGCCAAATATCTCGCCGCAGGCGACATCGCTGGATTTGAAACCAAATATGGCAAGCTGTAGTGCGCGCCTAACCCCCGCCCAATATCTCCCGCGCGCGCGGCGCAAGGCGCTGGGTGGCAGCGACATGGATGCCGGGCGCCGCGCATAGAAGGCCAAAGGCGGTGGGCCGGGGCCGGTTGAACAGCAATGGATCGCCCAGCGCATCGGTCACCGTCGCGCCCGCCTCCTGACAGATGATCGCGGCCGCCGCTATGTCCCACTCATTGCCCCAGCGCACGGTGGCGACCAGATCGGCCTCGTCCGCTGCCACCATCGCCATGCGCAGCGCAATGCTGTTGGGCTTTTCCACCGTCACCAGATCGCGGTCGATGCGCGGCAATTGTTCGGCCGGAACCCGCGCGCCCGCCAGACTGTCGCGCGTGCCGGCACGCAGCGTCCGTCCGTTGCGCGTCGCCCCCTGCCCGGCCTGCGCGATCCAATATTCGTTGCGGGCAGGCGCTGCGAGAATCCCCAGCCGCACCGCGCCGTCCTCCACCAGCGCCACCGACACTGCCCAGCCCGGCCGACCGCGCAGATAATCGCGCGTGCCGTCGATCGGATCAACCACCCACACTCGCGACATGCCCAGCCGATGCACGGTATCGGCGGTCTCCTCCGACAGCCATCCCGCCCCCGGATCGATCGCGCCAAGCGATGCGCGCAGCAGGCCGTCCACTTCCAGATCGGCCTCGCACACCGGGTGGCCCGGCACTTTTTCCCATTGCCGCACGCGCGTCTCGCCGCCCGCCCACAGCGTTAGCGCATGATCGGCCGCGTCCGACACGGCCGACACGATTGCGCGCAGGTCGAGTTCAGCCCCCGGCAACGGTCATCCCGTCGACGCGCAGCGTCGGCACGTTCATCGCATAGCGGAAATGCAGGTCGTTGGCGGGGATGAGCGATCGGAACATCGTTTTCAAATTGCTGGCGATGGTGATTTCCGACACGGCATGGGTAACTGCGCCATTTTCGATCAGAAAGCCCGCCGCCCCCCGGCTATAATCTCCGGTGACGCCATTGACGCCCATGCCGATCAGTTCGGTGACATAGATGCCGCGCTTCACATCCGCCATCAGGTCGCCGGGCGATATGCTGCCCGCTTCCATATGGACGTTGGTGATGCTGACGCCCGGCGCGCCGCTGCCGCCCCGGCTGGCATGGCCGGTCGGTTCCTGCCCCAATTGCCGTGCCGACGCGCTGTCCATCAGCCAGCCGGTCAACACACCCTTGTCGATCAACGCGCGCCGCTCGACCGGCAACCCCTCGCCATCGAACGGGCGCGAACGCAGCCCGCGCACCAGCAACGGATCGTCGATGATGGTGACGCCCGCATCGAACAGCGCCTCGCCCAGCGATTCGAGCAAAAAGCTCGACCGCCGTGCAATCGCGGGGCCGACCATCCCGCCGATCAGATGCCCCAGCAGGCTGGAGCCGATGCGCGGGTCGAAAATCACCGGCATGACGCCGCTATCCACCTTGATCGGGTTCAGCCGCGCTACTGCGCGCTGGCCCGCCCGCACGCCGATCGCCTCGGCATGGTCCAGATCTTCCAGATGACGCACGCTATGGCTGGCATGGTCGCGCTGCATGTCCGATCCTGCGCCCGCCAATACGCTGGCCCAGGTCGAATGGCTGGTCGCGCCATAGGCACCGGCAAAGCCATGGCTGGTCGCCAGCGCGACCTGGCTGCGACCGCTCGACGCGCCGCCGCCTTCGCTGTTGGTGATGCCAGGCACGGCGCGCGCCGCTTCCTCCGCGATTCGCGCGCGTTCGCGCAGCGCGACGGGTTCCGGTTCCTCGCTGTCGGTCAGGTCCAGCGCGGGCGGGCGCTTCTTCATCAGCCGGTCCTGCGGGGCGAGGCCCGCATAGGGATCTTCCGGTGCCTCACGCGCCATCGCCACCGCGCGATCGACCAGCGTGCCAAGGGTCGCCGGATTCATGTCCGACGCGGAAATGCTGGCCGACCGGTTGCCGATGAATACACGCAGGCCGATTTCCTCACCCTCGGACCGTTCGACATCCTCTAGCGCGCCCAGCCGCACCGACACATTGGTCGATGCGTTACAGGCGTAAATGGCGTCGGCTGCATCCGCTCCCGCCTTGCGCGCGGCGCTCACCAGATCCTGCGCGCGCGACTGGGCTTCTTCTAGGCTGAGCATGGAGGCAAGCTATTCCCGAAACGACAAATGGAGTGATCGGCCTTACGCGCTTGGCTCACGCGGAGCAACGCCCGCCAGCCAGCGGTCGAGCAAGTGCCACGCGACCGCCATGTGCGGCGGGGCGATGAAGGGCGCATCCGGCTCCCCGGCCATCGCCGCGCGCACGCCATCGGCGTCGCACCAGAAGGCGTCCTCAATCTCGGTCGCGTCCAAAGTCAGCGCGTCGCCGCTCGCCTGCGCGATGCAGGCGATCATCAGCGACGATGGGAAGGGCCAGGGCTGGCTCATCACATAGCGCACATCATGGACGCGGATGCCCGCTTCCTCGAACAATTCGCGCGCCACTGCCTCCTCGATCGTCTCGCCCGGCTCGATAAAGCCCGCCAGCGCCGAATAGCGCCCCGGCGGCCAGGCGTGCTGACGGCCTAGCAGCACTTTGCCGTCAAATTCCGCCAGCATGATCGACACCGGATCGACCCGCGGGAAATGCTCGGCCTTGCAAATGCCGCACTGGCGCGCCCAGCCTGCCTTGACCGGCTCCGTCGCCTCGCCGCACACCGCGCAGAAGCGATGCCGCGCGTGCCAGTGCAACAGGCTGCGCGCCGTGCCATAGAGCGCCAGTTCCTGCGCCGACACCTGCCCCACCAGCCCACGGCTGCGCGGCGTCGCCCCCGCGCCACCGGTCAGTTCGGCCAGCAGGCGCGCGAAGATTGGTCGCCCCGCCGGATCGACGCCCAGCAGCACATGATCCTTGACCCGCGCGTCAATCTCGATCGGTTCCAGCAGCAGCGCACCATCGACCTCGACCGGCTCCAGCCCGTCGAGCACCAGCCGTCGCGCCGCCGGATCGGCGAATGTCTCGGCCAGCAGCGCCGGGTTGGTACGGATATGGTCCACACGATCGAGCGTGCCGCCCACAAAGCCGGGCGGCTCGTTGCGCTGAGGGTCAGTTCCGTGCATCCTCGTTCTTCTCCTTCAACACCGCCTGCGCCGCGCGAGCAAAAAGGGTGGGCAGCCCGGCTTGCGCGATGTCCGCCACCGGCCACCATTCCCCCGCACCGGGCGGAACATGATCCTGCCCCACATGGGTCGTGTGAACGCCAAGCGCCAGTGAGAAATGGGTAAAGACATGCGCGACCGGCTCCGCCAGCGTCCGCCAGTCAGCGGCAAAGGGCGGCGTTGCGTCGGGATCGACGCTCCAGTCCGAACTCGGCAGCGCCCGCATCCCGCCCAGCAAGCCCTTGTCCGGGCGGCGCACCAGCCAGACATGCCCGTCCGCCCGCTCGATCCACCAGCCATGGCCGGTCCGGTGCGGCCGTGCCTTCTTCACCGCCTTGACCGGATAGGCGGCGGGATCAGCCGTCCGCACCGCCGCGCAATCCGCCCGCAACGGGCAGATGCCGCACGCCGGATTGCGCGACGTGCAGATGGTGGCACCCAGATCCATCATCGCCTGCGCAAAATCCCCCGCCCGCGCATCCGGCGTGATCGCGTCCGCCGCCGCGCGGATCACCGGGCGGGCGGCAGGCAGCGGGGTCGCAATCGCAAACAACCGCGCCACCACCCGCTCGACATTGGCGTCCACCACCACCGCGCGCCGCCCAAAGGCGATCGCAGCCACCGCAGCGGCGGTATAGGCACCCACCCCCGGCAGCGCGCGCAGCCCCTCCTCGCTATCGGGAAACAGCCCGCCATGATCGCGCACCACTACCCGCGCGCAGGCCAGCAGGTTGCGGGCGCGGGCATAATAGCCCAGCCCAGCCCAGGCCGCCATCAGGTCCGCATCATCCGCCGCCGCCAGCGCCTCCACGGTCGGCCAGCGCGCGGTGAAGCTGGTAAAATAGGGGCCGACCGCCGCCACCGTCGTTTGTTGCAGCATCACTTCGGACAGCCACACCCGATAGGGATCGGCCGCATTGGCACCGGGCGGCGCACGCCAGGCCAGGCGCCGGGCGTGGACATCGTAATGGGCCAGCAGGTCGGCTGCTATTTTTACCCCGTCTTTTACCCCGCCATTTATCATGTCACCCTCGACGCGCATGGCGGCGCTATGCCATGGTGCGGCCCATGACGGAACGCCCCCCGACGCCTAAAGTAAAAAGCCGCGCCATTCCCCCGGCAGAACGGCCGCGCATCAACGGATCGCGGCGAATCGCCGACCTGATGCCCGACATTGGGCGCGCCGCCTTCCGCAAATTCGGCTTCGTCCAGTCCAGCATTGTCACCCGCTGGTCGGAAATCGTCGGCAGCCATTATGCCAGCATCTCCGCGCCCGAATCGATCCGATTCCCGGTCGGGCAAAAGGCTGGCGGCACGCTGCAACTCACGGTCATGAGCGGCCATGCGCCGATGGTGCAGCATATGCTGCCCGACCTCATCGAACGGGTGAACCGATTCTTCGGCTATGCCGCCGTGGCCAAGGTGGCGATGCGGCAGGGTGAGATCATGCCCACCCCCGCCGAACGCCGCCCGCCGCCGCGCAACCTCAAACCCATTCCGGTCGAACTGGGCGATTCGCTGCGCGACATTGGCGACCCCGAACTGCGCACCGTGCTGGAATCGCTGGCGCAGGGGCTTGCCAACAGTAGCGGCCTGCCCAAAATCGGCTAATTATTCTGTTAAATATTCGGCTGGCGTTCATGGCCAGTCGTTCAGTGGACTTGTCTCATGAAAAAGCTGCTCCCACTTGCTCTCTTCGCCCTTCCCGTCGCCGTCATCGCCGCACCTGCCGCCAATTGGGTCAGCCGTGTCACCATCTCGGCGATCGGCGGCCACGCCATGGGCAATCCCGCCGCGCCGACCAAGCTGATCGAATATGTGAGCTACACCTGTAGCCACTGCGCCCATTTCGTCGGCGAAGCGAGCGCCCCGCTCAAGGCCAATTACGTCAAAGGCGGCAAGGTCAGCGTCGAAGTGCGCAATGCCGTGCGCGACAAATATGACCTGACCGCCGCGCTGCTGGCCCGCTGCGGCGGCCCGGCCCGCTTCATGGGCAATCATGAGGCATTGTTTGCCAATCAGGATGCGTGGATGGACCAGCTCCAGACCTATGACCGCGACGCCACCAAGCCGACCGAGCAGATCGCCGCGCTGCGCGACATCGGCCAGAAAACCGGCCTTTACACGCTGATGGTCAAGCGCGGCTACACCCCAGCCCAGCTCAACGCCTGCATCGCCAGCCCCATGGCGATGAAGCAGATCATGGCGATGACCGACGAGGCGTGGAACAAGGTGAAGATCAGCGGCACGCCCGGCTTCACCGTCAACGGCACGCTGGTCGCCGGATCGGACTGGGGCAAGCTCCAGGCCGCATTGCCCCCCGCCGCGCGCTGATCTAAAACACCCGTCATCCTGCCCATAATCGGAGCCTTGCCCGTCGTGAAAGCCCTTTCCGGTGTTGCCCTTATCGCCCTGTCCCTGACCCTTGCTGCCTGCGGCAAGAGCGAAGAGGGGGCCAAGCCCAGCGGCGAATCCATCGCCGCTGTCGCACCGCCCGCCGGAGCAGTCTGGTCGGAAACCATCGCGGAAACGCCTGAGGGCTATTATCTTATGGGCAATCCGGCAGCCAAGTTGAAGCTGGTCGAATTCGGCTCCTATACGTGCAGCCATTGCAAGGATTTCTCGGCCGAGGCGTCGGAGGAGATCAGGAAGCTGGTCGATACCGGCAAGATGAGCTTTGAATTCCGCACCTATGTCCGCGACCCGATCGACATTTCGACCGCGCTGCTGGCCCGTTGCGGCGGCAAGGATATTTTCTATCCCCTGTCCGAACAGTTTTTCGCCAACCAGAATGCCATGTTCGAGAAAGCGCAGGCGCTGGGCGACCAACCCTATCAGGCGCTGATGAGCGCACCCCCGGCGCAGCGCTTCGGCCAGCTGGCCAGCGCTCTGGGCCTCGTCGATTTCGCCAAGCAGCGCGGCATTGCAGAGGATCAGGCGAAACAGTGCCTGGCCGACACTGCGTCAGCCGAAAAGCTGGCCAAGGGCGTCGAAACTGCCAACAGCCAGTATCAGATCAGCGGTACCCCCAGCTTCCTCATCAACGGCGTGCTGGTCGACAATGTCGCCAACTGGGCGGCGCTCCTGCCCAAGCTCAAGGAAGCAGGCATCTGATTGCGCGTCGGGGGGCGGACATCAGCGCCTGAGCGCATAAGGGCCGGGGCGGCACGCTGCGCCGGCACGTCTCTGGTCTGTGCCTGGCGCAGCCAACAAAAATGCAAATAAAGCGGCTCAAGCTCTCCGGCTTCAAAAGCTTCGTCGATGCGACCGAATTGCGCATCGAACCCGGCCTGACCGGCATCGTCGGTCCCAATGGCTGTGGCAAGTCCAACCTGCTTGAAGCGATCCGCTGGGTCATGGGCGAATCCAGCGCCAAATCCATGCGAGGCGGCGGCATGGAAGATGTGATCTTCGCAGGCACCGCCACCCGGCCGCAACGCGACTTTGCCGAGGTCTCGTTGCTCACCGTGCAGGAGCAGGGCGAATTGTTCAGCGCCGTGGATGTCGGTGCGGACGGCGAACTGGAGGTTACCCGCCGGATCGAACGCGGCGCGGGCAGCGCCTACAGAGCCAATGGCCGCGACGTGCGCGCCAAGGACGTGTCGCTGATCTTCGCCGATGCCGCCACCGGCCCGCACAGCCCGGCGCTGGTCAGCCAAGGGCGCATCGCCGCCGTCATCGCCGCCCGGCCGCAGGAACGGCGCGCCATGCTGGAGGAAGCGGCGGGCATCGCGGGCCTCCATGTCCGGCGCAAGGACGCCGAACAGAAGCTCCGCGCCGCCGAAGCCAATCTCGCCCGACTGGCTGAAATATTGCTCGATATGGACGCCCGCGCCAACGCGCTGCGCCGTCAGGCCCGCGCCGCCGAACGCTATATCCGCCTGTCCGACCAGATTCGCGTTGCCGAAGCCCGCACCCTCTTTGCCCGCTGGCGCGAAGCCCATGCCAGCGCCGAAGCTGCCCGTGCGCAGGCCAAGGAAGCCGACGCCGCCGTCGTCGCCGCGCAGGAGACGCAACTGGCCGCCGCCGCACACGCCCAGGCCGCACTCGCCACGCTGGCCGACTGCCGCGCCGCCGCCCAGCGCGCGCGCGATGACGCCAGCGAAGCGGGCCACCGCCTCGCCACGCTACGCACGCAGCGCGACGGCGTCGTCCGCCGGCTGCATGATCTGGCCCAGCAGGCCGCCCGGCTGGAGGAAGATCGCGCCCGCGAAGGCACGCTCGCCAACGACGCCGCTGAAGCCATCGCGCGTCTCACCGGCGAAATCGCGACGCTCAAGGCCCGGATCGCCGAGACCGAAAAGCTGCGTCCCGATTTCGCCAGCCGCATTGCCAGCGCCGAAGATGCCGCGCGTGATGCGGAACTGGATCTGGCCAAGGCGATGGCCAGGCAGGCCGGTGAACAGGCCGAATTGCGCGTGGCGGAAGCCGCGCTGGTCGCCGCGCGCAGCCGTCTGGAACGCGCAGAACGCGAGGTCCAGCGGTTGACGAGCGAAGCCGCCGCCCTGCCCGACCCGGCCCCGCTCGAAACCCAACGCGCCACCGCCATCGCCGCACAACAACAGGCCAGCGCCGCCCGCGACGACGCCGAAGCCGCGATCCACGCTGCCGAGGCCGCGCGCCAGTCCGCCAGCGAGCAACGCGCCACAGCGCAAGCCGCGCTTTCCGCCGCCAGCGCCGCGCTGGCCGCGCTAGATAGCGAAGCGGCGGCGCTCAAACGCGCGGTGGACAGCGGCCCCGGTGGCCGTAGCCGCGCGCTCGATCAGCTCAAGGCCGCGCCCGGCTATGAACGCGCACTCGCCGCCGCGTTGGGCGATGATCTGGAAGCGCCGATCGCCACGGACGGCAAGCGCCGCTGGGCAGGCGCGTCCTCGCTGCCCAGCGACCCCGCCCTGCCCGAAGGCTGCGCGCCGCTCGCCGCCCATGTCACCGCTCCGCCCGAACTGGCCCGCCGCCTTGCCCAGATCGCGGTCGCCGACACGGACGAGGGCCAAGCGCTTGCCGTCGGCCAGCGCCTCCTCACCCGCGACGGCCAGTTGCGCCGCTGGGACGGCTATGTGGCGACCGAAGGCGGTGCGGCGGCCGCCGAACGGCTGATCCGGCTCAACCGGCTGGAGGCGATCGCCGCCGCCCGCCCCGCAGCGCAGGCACAGGTCGATGCCGCCAACACCGCACAGCAGGATGCCATGGCGCGAGAACGGCGCGCCAGCGAAGCGCTCGCCGATGGCCGCACCCAAATCGCCCAGGCCGACCACAATTTGCGCACCGCGCTCCGTACGGCCGACGAGGCAACCACCGCGCTCGAACGGCTGGCGGGACGGCGCGAAGGGATAGAGGAACGGCTGGTCGAGGCCCGGCGCGATGCCGACACCGCCCGCGCCGACCATGACAGCGCGCAGTCCGCCCGCGCCGCCATGCCTGACGGGGCCAACACGCGCGCACTGGTCGCCGCATTGGCGCAGGCGAGCGAGAAGGCGCGCGCCGCCGTCAGCCAGTTACAGGCCGATCAGGCTTTGGCCGACCGCGCCCTGGCCAGCGACCGCGAACGGCAGGCCGCCGTCGATGCAGAGATCAAGGGCTGGCGCGCCCGCGCGGGCGAAGCGGCCAAGCGCATCGCCGCCATGGTCGCGCGCGGCGAGGAGACAGCGACCGAACGCGCCGCGATCGCGGACCAGCCCGACGCGCTGGCACAGGCCATCGCCGCGCTGGACGATCAGGGCGTCAGCCTCATCGCCGCCGCCGATGCCGCCCGCCGTGCCGAACAGGACGCCGAAGCCGCCTTGCGCCAAGCCGAACAGCGAGCCGCACATAGTGGTGAAATTTTTGCCGCTGCCCGCGAAGCCCGCGCTACCGCCATAGCCCGCGCCGAATCCGCCGACGAACGGCGGATCGAAACCAACCGGCTGTCGGGCGAACGCTTTGAATGTCCGCCGCCTTTGCTGCCCGAAAAGCTGGGTTTCGCCAGCGCCGACATACGGATCGCCCAGACCGAACAGGCCGATCATGACCGCTTCAGCGTCGATCGCGAACGGATCGGGCCGGTCAACCTCGTCGCGGCGCAGGAACTGGAGGAACTGGAGCAGGTGCAGGCCAGCAGCCGCGCTGAAAGCGAGGAACTGACCCAGGCGATCCACCGCCTGCGCGGATCGATCGGCAGCCTCAACCGCGAAGGGCGCCAGCGCCTGCTGGCCGCGTTCGAGGCGGTCGACGGCCATTTCCGCCGCCTCTTCACCACCCTGTTCAATGGCGGGCAGGCGCATCTGGAACTGATCGACAGTGACGATCCGCTGGAGGCGGGGCTGGAAATCATGGCCCAGCCGCCGGGCAAGAAACTTGCCGCGCTGACCCTGTTATCGGGTGGCGAACAGGCGCTTACCGCCGTCGCGCTGATCTTCGGCCTGTTCCTGACCAACCCCGCCCCCATCTGCGTACTGGACGAAGTCGATGCGCCGCTCGACGACGCCAATGTCGAACGTTTCTGCGACCTGCTCGACGCGATGGTGGCGCAGACCCAGACCCGTTACCTCATCGTCACCCATAACGCCGTCAGCATGGCCCGGATGCACCGCCTGTTCGGCGTCACCATGGTCGAACGTGGCGTCAGCCGCCTCGTCTCGGTCAACCTCCAGAGCGCCGAGGCGCTGCTGGCGGCGGAGTGATTTTTGTAGTTACAAAAATGCTTGACGAATTTCTGTAGTTATGCAAAATGGGCGGGCGAAAGGCAAAGCGCTCCAAATTTAAGGAACGTATTTCGCCATGAAAATTAGCTTCGATCCAGCAAAGCGATTGAAAACCCTGCAGGAAAGAGGACTGGATTTCGCCGACGCCGCACAGGTTTTTGATGGGCCGATCTTGACGAGGGAGGATGACCGGTTCGATTATCCCGAACCTCGGTTCCAGACGTTTGGCTTAGTAAACGACCGCCTTGTGATGATGGTCTGGTCGCCGACTGAAGAAGGGATGCGCGTCATCTCGATGAGGAAATGCAATGACCGAGAGCAGAAAGCCTATGCCCGCAGACTGGGATGATGATGACATCCCGGAATGGACGGAAGAGATGTTCGATCAGGCCGAATTTCGGATTGGCGACAAGATCATTCGCCCCGGCATCGGCCCTATTGCAAGACCCGGCCGCCCCAAATCCAGCGATCCCAAGCAGCAGGTCACCCTCCGCCTAGACGCCGCCGTGCTGGACGGTTTCCGCGCCACCGGGCCGGGCTGGCAAAGCCGGATCAACGCCGAACTGCGCAAGGCGCTCGGCCTGTAGGGCTTGGGCCTTTACCTTGCTCCGTTCGTTTCGAGCGA
>NZ_CAVK010000232.1 GCF_000382885.1 Sphingobium indicum BiD32 | reverse complement strand
GGGGGCGTCCACATCATCAGGCTCCGCGAGGAGACTGAGCATAGGCGACCTGTATTGGCTAACGGACGAGCAGATGGCGCGCCTTTCGCCATATTCCCCTAAGAGCCACGGCAAGCCACGGGTTGACGACCGGCGGGTCCTGAGCGTGATCATCTTCGTCAACCGGAACGGCTTGCATTGGCGGGATGCGCCTAGAGAATACGGGCCGCACAAAACATTGTATAACCGCTGGAAACGGTGGGGCGAAATGGGCGTGTTCACTCGGATGATGGAAGGCCTGTCCGCCCAGAAAGCCGAGCCGCAGACCGTCATGACCGATGCGACCTATCTCAAGGCCCACCGCACGGCTTCCAGCCTTGAGGTAAAAAGGGGATCTCGGGCGTATGATCGGGCGGACCAAGGGCGGCATGAACACGAAGTTGCATGCCGTGACTGATGCCAACGGCCGTCCTTTGAGCTTCTTCATCGCGGCTGACCAGGTCAGCGATTACATCGGTGCAGCGGCCTTGCTCGCCGACCGTGGATATGACGCGGACTGGTTCAGAAATGCCTTGGAGCAAAAGGGCATCAAACCGAGCATTCCGGGCCGCAAATCCCGATCTCTGCCCGTCAAATACGACAAGCGGCGGTACAAACGGCGTAACCGCATCGCGATCATGTTGGGCCGCCTGAAGGACTGGCGCCGCGTGGCAACACGCTGCCACGCTGCCCAACCGTCTAATTCTCCGCACTCCCACTGGCCGCCAACGTGCTCATCTGGCTCTGATCAGTGAGTCCTGAGCCTAGGACGACACTCCTCTCCTCACGGCCGCCCAGTCGGTTGAGCCTATTTCGCCTGCGGCTCATACCCTAACTGAACCGTCTCAACTAGGTTGCCCTCTGGATCGTACCAAAAAGCGATTCTTACCTTGTGTTCAGTATCATCGCGGCGCTCGGTTACCCGCCCGCCACATTGCTGGACTCGGCTGATGAAGGCATCCATGTCATCTGTAAAGAAAACAAGAACGACCTGGCCGTGGCTAATATGCTTGCTGTCCAAGAACCGGATTAGAACAAGAGGATGGCCAACTCCATTGGGAGATTCGAACATCTTTTCTTCCATGGGGCGCATATTCATCGTGGAAGTGAAGTGCTTTGTTTGGTATGTTTGGAGGACTTCACTGTAGAATGAAGACATTCTTTCAAGGTTTTCGACAATCAACTTTGACTGAAACATTCCAGCAGAAAGTGTCTTGGGCGTTGGCACTTTGACACGGGCTGTCGCGCGACACTGTTCGCCCCCAGCATTTGAGACCACCGGCGCTGCCATTAAACCCCGATCACTGGCAAGCGCTTCACCACCCCACAACAGAAAGCAGCAACCCGCGGCTGCTAGCAATCCTGAGCGACTGCTCAAGTTGGCAAGTTTCATTGCGATCCTCCTCCACAATATGGTGCGTCGCCTTGACGCAAGATTGCGTCGCTACGAAAGGAGCACAGCATAACTGGTCTCGAGCCTATCGACCGATAGTGCCGAGCAGTCGGCCTCGATACTCTTGGTGGCTCGGCCGGTTTCCCTTTTCGCCCCACCTCAGTTGGACGCGGTTGGTAAATCCATTGAATCCAGTGAATCCAGTGAATCCAGTCTAATCATTACGCTGATCGCGATATGGAATGAGCGATTGGGTCAATCCGACTCGAGTAAATATATCAATGGCTTGCCTAACCTGATCCAACGTGTGGTCGGCACAAAGCGAGCACCGCAACAATGTCATATGTGCCGGCGTAGCGGGCGGGCGCGCTAGGTTCACGTACAAGCCTTCATCCAGTAGCGCGCTCCAGAACAAAATGCCGCGTTTCAGACTGGGCATGATCAACGAGATAATGGCACTTTGAGGCTCGTCGACGCCCAACTGGAAGCCTGCTGTCTTCAACCCCTCGTGCAAGGTCCGCGAATTCTCCCATAGCCGCCTCCGCTTTTCGCGAGCGTGCGCAAGTTTCTTGATTGATGTACAGGCGGCTGCGACGACATTTGGAGGAAGACTGGCCGTAAATACGTAGGGTCGACAGGTTAACCGCATTATTTCGAACTTCGGGTGGTTCGAGATGCAAAATCCCCCGACCGTTCCCACGGATTTTGAAAATGTCCCGATTATGAAATCAACCTCGTCGAGGCAGTCCTGATCCTCGGCGGCACCTCGCCCATTGCGACCCAGAACACCCATCGAATGGGCCTCGTCTACAAGAACCATTGCGCCATATTTCTTGGCAATACCGAGCATTTCCCTTAGCGGCGCCACGTCTCCGAGCATCGAGTAGACGCCTTCCAGCACCAAGAGTTTCCCCGCATCAGCAGGCATGCGGCTCAAGCGCCTTTCTAACGCACTGCTGTCGTTGTGCTTGAAGGGCACGACTTCAGCGTCGCTCATCTTGCATCCATCCCAAATGGAAGCATGGCTGTCGATGTCCAAGAGAATATAGTCGCCCTTGCCGACGATCGTTGAGATTATCCCCAGATTCGCTTGGTAACCTGTAGAGAATACCATCGCATGATTCATGCCATAGAATTCACACAGTATCTGCTCGACCGCCCGGTGCCCTGCATAGGTTCCGTTGAAGACCCGACTGCCTGTCGTTCCGGCTCCAAACTCTGCCAGCGCTTCTTTCCCTGCGGTGATAACGTCTGGATCGAATGTCATGCCCATGTAGTTGTAAGTGCCCAAAAGCATCGTTTCACGACCGCCGCAAATTGCAACTGTCGGTGAAATCACTTGATCCATCACAACGTCGAAGGGATTGACCTCATTCAACTCAATCAGCCTGTCCCGCTCAGCGATAACATGATCAAATTTGCTGAATAAATCCATGTTGCTGACACCCCTTCACTCCACCGATGCACGCAAGCCATCGTTTCGTCTTCTGGCCTACCGATGATCGGGGATGATGACTCTAATGATCTTGCGCCGATCCTGTTGTGACGGCCGCAGCAGATTCACAGAGACCACCCTCCCCCGGCGACGATCACCTGCCCGGAAATGTAATCGGCTTCAGGCCGGCATAACAGGTATACAGCGCCTGCAGCTTCCTCCGGCGTGCCGGCCCGGCCCAGGGGGATACCGCTCTCCATCGCATCCAGAATTTCCCTGCTCAGGCCAGCCCTTATCTCGCGATCCTTAACGGTAATAGTCGACTTGCCGTGTTCCCCGGCAGTCATTCGGGTCTTGATGACGCCGAATGCCACGGCATTGACCGTTACATTGTAGCGCCCCCATTCCTTCATCAGGGTTTTGGTGAGACCGACGACGCCCATCTTCCCTGCGGCATAACCCGCCTGTCCTGCGTTGCCGCCCAGACCGGCCACCGAGGAAATGTTGATGACGGTGCGGCGCATCGCCCGGCCATCGCGTTCGATTTCGGCCTTCGCGGCATTGGCGATTACCGGTTGGGCTGCGCGCAAAAGACGAAACGGAGCGTTGAGATGCACATCGATCATGGCTTCCCATTGTTCATCGGTGGTCTTCTGGATCACTGAATCCCAGGCATAGCCCGCATTATTGATGATAATGTCGATCCCGCCGAACACTTCGACCGCAGTCCGGACCATCCGACCAGCGAACTCGGGTAAAGTCACGTCGCCGACGCATATCGCGGCGCGGGCACCCAGAGCAGTGATTTCGTCAGCAGTTTGTGCTGCAACCGATTCATCCAGATCGTTGACCACCACATCTGCACCGGCGTCCGCAAGCTTCAGCGCAATGGCCTTGCCGATCCCCCGACCAGACCCCGTTACGATCGCTACCTTGTTACTCAGAACTTTCAATGTGGATTCCACTCCTGCAAATGAGCCAGCCTCTAGACGAGCTTGCGTTCGTCCAGCCCCAGCGACCGACCGATGATCTCGCGCATGATTTCCGAGGTGCCCGCGAAGATGCGGCTGATGCGCGCATCCCTGTACATCCGGCTGATCCGATACTCGCTCATATAACCGGCCCCGCCATGCAGTTGGACGCACTCGTCCATGACGCGGGCTTCAAGCTCACTCGTCAAGAGTTTGGCGGCCGATGCATCTTCGGCAGCGAGCTCTCCGGCATTTAGGAGCAGCACGCACTGGTCGACATAGGTCTGCGCCATGTCCAGTTCGGCGCGCATCGTCGCCATCTTGAACCGGGTGTTCTGGAACGCGCCAATCGGCTTTCCGAAGGCTCGGCGTTCCTTGACGTAATCGAGCGTGATGTCGAAAGCGGTCTGCGCCGTGGCCAGAAAACCGATCGCCGCCACGAGACGTTCCTGCGCCAGAAAGCGGGAAAGGTAGCGAAAACCCTGCGACGGATCGCCCAGTACGTTGGCCTTGGGCACCTTGACGTCGTTGAAGAACAGCTCGGCTGTATCCTGGGCCTGCATCCCCATCTTGTCGAGCTTGCGACCACGCTCGAAGCCCTCCATTCCGCGCTCAACCACGAACAAGCCAAGCCCATGGCGGCTTTCCGGATCGGTTCGCGCGGCCACGACCACCAAGTCCGATAGGATGCCGTTGGAGATGTAGGTCTTCGCGCCATTGAGCAGCCAGTGGTCGCCCTTGTCCTCGGCACGCGTTCGCATGCCGGCCAGATCCGAACCGGTCGACGGTTCGGTCATGGCAACGGCCAGAATATTCTCGCCGCTGACGATACCTGGCATCCAGCGCGATTTCTGCTCTTCGGTCCCCAGCTTGGCGATGTAGGGCGCGACCAGATCGTTGTGCAGGTTGATGTAGAACCCGATGTCGCCGTGGCGCATGTTCTCTTCGATGATGATCTGCTCGAAGCGGAAATCATCGATCCCCGCGCCGCCGTATTTTTCCTCGGCCCAGGTGCAGAGCAAGCCCTGCGCCCCGGCCTTGAGGTAGAGCTCGCGATCGACCATGCCCTGCTGGAGGAAGCGCTCCACGTGGGGAGCGACTTCCGCCTGCATGAACTTGATCACGCTGTCCCGGAACTGCTCGTGTTCCGCCGCGAATGTCAGGCGCTTCATGCGGCCTTAGTTCCGTCAACGCCAGCCTCGGCCGGATAGATCGGCTCGCGCCGGCTCGCCTTGTCGCGCAACCAGGCGGACGGCAGGAACCGGGGGCCGTGCTTCTGCGCGAGGCGGTCGGACTCGGCTACAAACGTCTCGATCCCCACCGTGTCGATGTAGCTGATCGTGCCTCCGGTCCATAGTGGGAAGCCCCAGCCGAATACTGCGCCGAGATCGGCGTCCTCGGGGGTCTCGAGCACGCCTTCCTCGAGGCAGCGCGCCGTTTCCATCGCCTGGGCATAGAGGAAGCGCTGCTTGAGTTCTTCGACGTCATACCCCAAACCGACCGGGAAATGCTTGGCCAAGCCCGGCCACAGCCGCTTTTTCCCGCCTTCGGGGTATTCGTAGAAGCCGCCGCCGGCCTTGCGGCTCGGGCGACCGATTTCGTCGCGCATCTTACGCAGCACCGCCACGCCGGCGGGTGGGATATGCTTGTCCCCATCCTCGGCAATCGCCTGTTCAACGATCTTGAGCGGCAGATCGACGGTCAGCTCGTCGAGAAGCGCCAGTGGGCCGACCGGCATACCAATCGCTTTCGCTGCGTTCTCGATGACGGCCGGCGGAACCCCGTCGTTCAGCATCGCAGCGCCTTCATGGATGAGGGTCTGGAACACCCGGCTGGTGTAGAAACCGCGGCTGTCGTTGACGACGATCGGCGTCTTGCGCAGTTGGCCGATAAAGTCGAGCGCGCGCGCGAGGGTTTCAGGCGACGTCTGCTTGCCGAGGATGACCTCGACGAGGCCCATGCGATCCACCGGCGAAAAGAAATGGATGCCGATGAATTGTGCGGGACGTTGCGAGGCCTGCGCGAGCTGGCCGATCGGCAAGGTCGAGGTGTTGGAACCGAACACCGCGGTTTCCGGCAGAACAGCTTCGGCCTTGCGCGTGGTCTCTGCCTTGATGGCGGTGTCCTCGAACACGGCCTCGACCACGAGATCGCACCCTTCAAGCAGCGCGTAGTCGTCGGTCGGCGTAATGCGGGCCAGGATCGCGTCAGCCTGCGCCTGGTCCAGCTTGCCACCCTGGACAAGCTTGGCCTGGACCTTTGCCGTATAGGCCTTGCCCTTTTCGGCAGTCGGGACGTCGCGGTCGAGCAACACGACCGCGATCCCGGCGGCAGCCGAGACGCAAGCGATCCCTGCGCCCATCATGCCGGCGCCAAGCACCGCAACCTTGCGGACCTGGCTCACGGGGATGTTGGCGGGCCGGCGAGCACCCTTTTCCGCCGCTTGCTTGGAAATGAAGCTGGTGCGGATGATGTTGCGGGCGACCGGTCCGCTCAGCAGCTTGGCGAAATACTTGCTTTCAACCGACAGAGCCTTGTCGAAGGGAAGCTGAAGCCCCTCGAACACCGACGCCAGAATCGCCAGCGGGGCCGGGGCATTGTAGCCCTTCCGCGCGACTTCGGCGACGGCCATCATATAGGCCGCCGAATTTTCCGGCACCGTCATGCCCTTCTTGTGGGGCGGCACCCAGCCCTTCTTGTCCCATTCGCGCACGGGATCCGGATTGGTGCCCAGCCAGGCCCGGGCACGATCAATCAGGTTCGCCGCCGACACCACCTCATCGACGATCCCCAAGGCCAGCGCCTCTTGCGGCGCGACGGAGCGGCCCGACAAGAGCAGGTCGATGGCGGTCTTCATTCCGGTGAAGATCCCCAGACGAACCGTTCCGCCTGAACCCGGCAACAGTCCGACGTTCACCTCGGGCAAGCCGACAACTGCCTTAGGATCGTCGACCAGGACCCGGTAATGGCAGGCCAGGGCAAGTTCGAAGCCGCCACCGAGCGCTAGACCGTTCAGGGCCGCGACCCAGGGTTTGCCGGAGGTTTCCATCGCCCGATGCATCCGGCTTGCGCGCTGCGAGAACACGAGTGCCTCGTGGGGTGTGAACCCGCCGGCCAGCTTCTTGAGATCGGCACCGGCCATGAAGGTCGACTTCGCGCTGGTAACGATCACGCCGGTGATGGAACCGTCGGCCGTGATCTCTGCGGTGACGGCCTCCATGTCGGCGATGAAGGCGTCATTCACGACATTCATCCTGCCATCGGCATTATCGAGAATGAGTGTGGCAATGCCGTCGGTCGCCCGTTCGATCTTGATGTGTCGCATGGTATTCGTGCCTTCCAGATTCTTTCGCTCAGACGCGCTCGATGATGCAGGCAGTGCCAAGCCCGTTGGCCGCGCACAGCGAGATTGCACCTACGTTGAGGTCGCGCCGTTCCAGTTCGTCGAGGACCGTTCCTACCAGCATGGCGCCCGTGGCGCCGAGCGGGTGGCCCATGGCGATCGCCCCGCCATTCACGTTCATCTTGTCGTTCGGGACGCCCATCTCGTTCAAGAAGCGCATTACAACGCTGGCGAAGGCCTCGTTCAGTTCCCAGAGGTCAACATCATCCTTGGTCAGTCCCGCCTTGCCGAGGGCCTTCTGGCAAACTGCGGTGGGCGCGGTCAACATTATGGTAGGTTCCGAGCCGATGTTCGCATAGGCGCGAACGCGCGCGCGGGGCTTGAGCCCCGCCTTGGCGCCGAACTCCTTCGAACCGATCATGACCAGGCCGGCCCCATCGACGATGCCCGAACTGTTGCCGCCATGATGGACATAGCTGAGTTCCTCGATCTCGGGATAGCGGTCCTTCGCGACGGCTTCGAAGCCAGCTTTGCCGAACCCTTCGAATGCAGGCTTAAGCTTGGCGAGATCGGCCAGTGAAGTGCCTGGCCGCATATGCTCATCATGGTCCAGCACGATGTCGCCGAGCACGTCGCGCACGGGAACGATGGCTCCCTTGAAGCGCCCTTCGGCCCAAGCTTCCGCGGCACGACGCTGGCTCTCGACCGCGAACGCGTCGACATCCACGCGGCTGAAACCGTCGAGCGTGGCGATCATGTCAGCGCCGATGCCCTGTGGCGCGTAGTGGTTGGGAAAAGCAACCGAGGGGTCGGAAGTCCAGGCGCCGCTGTCGTAGCCCATCACGGTCCGGCTCATCGACTCGACGCCGCCTCCGATGCCTGCGTCGATCATGCCCGCATGGACCTGGGCGGAGATAAGGTTGACCGCATCGAGGCCGGAGGCACAGAACCGATGCAACTGCTGGCCACCGACGGTCTGCGCGTAACCGGCCTGCAGCACGGCCGCACGCGCCAGGACGCCGCCCTGCTCGCCGACGGGCTGCGCCATCCCGATGATGACGTCATCGAGGAGAGCCGTGTCCAGCGCATTGCGATCCCGCAGTGCTTCGAGAAGTTGGGTTGCCAGTTGCACCGAAGGTATTTCGTGCAGCGCGCCATCGGGCCGTCCCTTTCCTCGAGGCGTGCGAACATGATCGTAGATATAGGCTTCCATCTGCAGTTTCCAATTTCCAGAGGCCGGACGTAGGCCCGTGAATTCGGCTCCGCCCCCGCCATGGCACCTTTCCATCGATAGGTTGATGCGAAAGCTGCCCTCCCCCCGCGCGGAATAAGCGGCCCCACCATTCTTCAGATAGGTGTCCATGCGAACAGCAAGGGCTTCGTGAAATGCGATGCCAAGCAATGGGATTTGACAAATGGATTTCTCGCTGACCGAAGAGCAAGAGGCATTCCGCCAAATGGTGCGCCGCTGGGTCGATGCGGAGGCACCCAAGGACCTCATGCGACGCCTCGAAGCCGACGAAGAAAACTACCCGTTCCCCCTTTGGGACAAGCTGAAGGAACAAGGCTTCTTCGGCATTGGCATCGATGAAGACTATGGCGGCCAAGGCGGCGACGTCATGACGCAGATGATCTTCGCCCGGGAACTGGCCCGCACGGCCGGCGGTCTGATCTGGACCTGGGGCGTCACCTCTTTCGCCGGCGCAAAGTCGGTGGGGCTCTATGGCACGCCCGAACAGAAGAACCGTTGGCTCGTGCCGATGGCCCAAGGCGACCTGCGGGTGGCGATCTCGGTCACCGAGCCGGACGGTGGGACCGACGTGCTCGGCGCCATGAAAACCCATGCGGTCAAGGTCGATGGCGGCTGGAAGGTCAATGGCGCCAAGATGTGGACCACCGGCGCGAAGGTTGCCGACCGTCTCCTGCTGCTTGCCCGGACCGATAAGGACGTGGTGAAGCGGCACCAAGGCCTCACGCTGTTCTTCGCTGACGCTAAGTCGCCGGGCATCACCGCCACGCTGCTGCCCAAGCTCGGCATGCGTGCGATGGGCTCCTGTTCCGTAACGTTCGACGACGTCTTCATCCCCGATGAGGACGTGCTCGGCACCCCGGGCGAGGCCTGGTACATGATGCTGCCGACGCTCAACAACGAGCGGATCATGGTCGGGGCCCAATGCCTCGGGGCCATTGACGGCGTGCTTGAAGATGCGCTGACCTACATGAAGCAGCGCAAGGCGTTCGGGGACATCATCGGTCGGTTCCAGATTCTGCAGCACTACATAGCGGACATTGCGACCATGCAGAAAACAACGGAACTGCTGCTCAATTACGTGGCCACCATGCAGGCCACAAGCCAGACCTGCGGGGTCGAGGCCAACATGCTGAAGATGGTTGCCACCGAGAACGCGGTGAAGGCCGCGGATCTGGGCATCCAGATCATGGGCGGCATGGGCTATTCGGCGGAGACCGACATGCAACGATACTGGCGCGACCATCGCATTCTGCGCATGACCCCGATCTCGAACGAGATGGTACGCAACTCCATCGCCGAAAGCCTGGGCCTGCCGCGATCGTACTGAGGGAAGTCCTATGTCGACAGCCGACGATCTTCCACCTCCTGTCGCCGTGGCCGGACTGTCACTCGACGGCCACCGGCTCTATACCATCACGGCCGCGCAAAACGCTGAACTGTGCCGTTCGACAGGGGGGGAACCGGCTGTCGATGGCAGCGCGCATCCGGTCTACTACTACGTGGCGACTCAGGTGGCGATGGGCATGACCGTGGCAGGGCTCTGCGCGGCGTGTGATTTCGATGTTAACGACGGTCCGATGATGGGCACAAGCGAGGTCCAGTTCGCCGCCTCCCTGATGACCGACGTTCCCTACCGGGTATCTGGCGAGGTCCTCAGCCTGGAGCGCAAGCGCAGTCGCAAGTTGGGTGTCATGGATGTGCTGACTTATCGCTTGCGCCTTCACGGGCTGGACGGGGATTGCGTGTTGACAACCGACAATGTCTGGATTCTTCCACGAAAGAACCTTGCATGACATATATCGCAGGACAGGTGCTCCCTCCTTTCGTGGTCACCCGGGTTGATCCTGAGGCCATGAAGGAATGGGCGGTATTTCTAGAGGACCCCAATCCAATCCATATCGATGTTGCCGCTGTGCGTGCCAAAGGCCTCGGGGACCGCGTCATCAACCAGGGCCCGATCAACGTCGCATACATGATGAACGCTCTGCTGCGGGCCTTTCCCGGCAGTCGGATCAAGTCGATGAGCACACGCTTCCTGGACAATGTCTATGGGGAAGAGAAGGTCATCGCCACCCCCCGCATCGACGCGGTTGCCGCGGGGCATATCACCTGTTCGATTTCCCTTGAATCAGCCGAACGCGGCCTCGTGTGCTCGGCCGATGCCGTCATGATTACTTCACCCTAATCCTGCTCGGCGCTTGCTGACATGCGCCAACCCCGCAGATAGAATGCGATCAGGCGCTGGCCAGTCTGCGACAAAGGCGTAATCGATGTTCATAACCGCGCAATTGGGCGCGAGCAGACCAAGTGGACAGGCCCCTGGTCCCGCTGATGGCTGAAACGGTGCAGTAGACTCGTCACCTTACTTTAGCCATCTGTGTAAAGCGACAACCGGCTCCACGGTTTCCGGTTCGCTAATATTCGGTGGGGTTGCGGACATTCGCGGAGCGGGTGACGGCTGGATTATGCCGCCAGACTCTACGAAGACCGAGCGAGTGGCATTGTGCGGGTATGACGGAGCTTCCGTCATAGATAAGACGGGGGTGATGCAAGCATCGGTCTCCGCAAAGATGTCGCCCCACTCATCCCGTGATCTTGTAGCAAAGATTGCGGCGAAATCAGCTTCCATTGCCGGCCAGCAGGTGCGATTATTCTGAATGTAACCGCGACGTTCCAGACCGAGTAACTTGATCGCCTGAGCGAAGAACTGTGGCTCCAGACACCCAATCGCGATGTCCCGACCATCCGCACAGCGATAGCATCGGTAAAATGGCGCAGCGCCATCAAGCAGGTTCGAGGCCGGTGCATCGGACCACAAGCCTTTCGGCAGCCACGCATAGAACAAGCTCATCAGCAGCGGAACGCCGTCGGAAATACTGGCATCCACAACCTGCCCCTGCCCCGTACGTATGGCACAAATGATGGCAGACAGGACGCCCGACACGAGAAACATCGCGCCGCCGCCGTAATCGCCCACCAGGTTCAACGGAACTGGCGGCGGCGCATGCGCCCCTCCCATCGCATGGAGGGCGCCGGTCAGCGATAGATAATTAATGTCATGCCCCGCCCGCAATGCCATTGGTCCGCTTTGCCCCCATCCGGTCATCCGACCATAGACAAGGCGGGGGTTGCGGGCGAGGCATGTATCCGGTCCCAGCCCGATCCGTTCCATCACTCCAGGACGGAAGCCTTCGATCAGTGCATCCGCTTGCCCGATCAGTTCGAGCACCATGTCACGGTCTGCTGTGTCCTTGAGATTCAGATGGGTGACTGCGCGTCCTCGGTGGAGAATGTCTCCCCCCACGTCTTCCCAAGCACCGCCGCCCACTGACGGCGGTCGCGCGACGCGCACTATGTCCGCCCCAAGATCGGCAAGCACCATCGCAGCCAGCGGCACGGGGCCGATTGCATCCATTTCAATCACTCGGATACCCGCTAGTGGTCCGGTTTTCAGCGACGTCATAGAATCCCTCTTAAAAGAATTAGAAATCACAGCGCCGAATAATAACCTGCGGAAACTTCAGGCGTGCCTGACACCGGATAGAATTTCGATCATGGTCGATTCAGATCGGCTCAAACGCCGCAACTCATCGGTCCGCGGCAACCGGACTTCTGCCCGGCGAGCTTGATCACGCCACTAAGCCCAAAACGCGCGCCCGTTGCACCGCTTGTGACCTGCGCCGCACACCAAGCTTGTCGAAGATCTGCTGCATGTACCACTTTACAGTGCCCTCGGTGAGCCCGAGGCGGTCACCGATCTCCCTGTTGCGCAGCCCCCCACTAATCATCGTCAGTATCTGTGCCTCGCGATCACCAAGTTGCGCTAGCAGGCAGGCATCTTCCATTTCATCGGCGGGGCCGACCGTCGGATTGACTCCTGACGCGGCCAGGATCCGCATTGTGAACTCGTCTACAGGGGTCTGCGCCACTGGCCCGGAAGCATATGCTTCCATCAACAAGGCCTTGATGCCGTCCCCTGCATCGAGAAATATCTGGACCCAGCCCGCAGGTTCGGCTGCTTCAAGCGCATCTCGCAGGGCCCTGCGCCCACGAACCCGATCACCTTCCAGAATTGCAATTTCCGTAAGAAGTAGCTGGAAAATGACAATCGAACGCTTCGCGGCACTTCGCTTGACAAATTCCAGCCAGCGAAGCGCCACTTTCTTGGCCTTTGCTAGATTGTAGGACTGGATTTCTATCCGCAACCAGGCGATCGCGACGTGCTCGTTCTTGCGAGTAGGCGCTAGGGTAGGATAAGGTGGATGGTCGACTATGATGTCTCCAGCTGCCAAGGCGGCTTGTGCAGCGCCAAGCTGACCATTCTGGACCAACATCCTGACCTGCTCCGAGACCAGGGTTGCTCGCAGCCGATCGAGCCTGCATTCGACCGAGATCAAATGCGCCTCCTCCAGCGTCGACATGGCCTTCTTCACATTTCCTTCGGCAAAGCTCAGTTTTGCGGAAGTGATGAAGCCGGCAGCGATTTCATCCACCATACCCCATTGCCGGGCCGCAGGCAGATATTCATCGATCAATGATTCAGCTCGCTTGAGTTCGCCGACCTCGTAAAGTGCCTCTGCAAACATCAGCGCAGGAATCGCTGCGACGCTTGAGTCCCTCCCGCACCGACGTTCGGCATATTCGAACGACTCTTCGAGCAGGCCCCTTGCTAGACTTCCCTTGCCTAGCGCCATGAGTGTGGGTGCAACCGTTGCCTTCAACGTGATGGCGGCAAACTCAGAACCTGGCCGATTCAGGGCGCGGCGCGTCTCGGCCTCCAGTTTTACAATATCCCGGAAGTGATACAGTTCGCGACGCGCTGCCATTAATTGGCCGACCAAAGTGCAACTCAGATATGGCGATTCATCGCCGAGTTCTAGGAGGAGCTTTTCTCCTTCAGCCTCTACGTAATTGAGATTATCATACGCCGCCTGAAGAAGAATCTGGCGATGCCTCAGCACATAGGACAGGTTAAAATCCTCCGGCCTTTCTGCAGCAATTTCCGCAGCACAGGCGATAAGTCGTTCCGACTGAGTCAACGACAATCGCCGGATCCAGCGCCAAGCCAGAGCCAGAAGAAGCATTGGTCGTGACTTCATGACTTCCCAAGGAATATCGGACGAATTATCTTCTATATAATAAAGATATCCATCGTATATCAGTTTATTTGCCATGCTATCAAGTTGATCGGCCAAAAATTCAGCATCGTTAGTTTTACTGGCATGCTCTATTGACTTGTATTCTTCGCGAATGGAGGAATAATAAAGGCTAGCTCGACGATGACACTCGCGCACTTGCTTCGGCGATCGATCCACTGCCGTCTCCAGCATGAGCGATCGGAAGAGGGGATGATACCGATATGCGCTTCTCCTACCTTCGATCCTCTCGATGAAAAGGCCGAGGCGGACCGCCTCTTCAAGTAAAATTCCTGCATTATCAATATCGAGGACCGCAGAACATGCTAGCGGCGTCAACTCATCAAGAATGCTTGTCGTAACAACGAAATCTTGCATCGCGTCCGGCAAAAGGTTTAAAACTTCTTCCTGAAAGTATCTGGACAATATATCTATATATAAATGTAATTCTTGGTCGCAATCTGAGTTTAGTCCTGATGAAATTAATTTAAACTTCTCAATTGTTAAAATTAATCCCGAGACCCAACCATCAATTTGGTCGATAATCTTCGCGACAAAGGCACGTTCAATTGGTAGCTCCAACAACATGGAAATAAGATCGCGAGATTCTTCGGTCGAAAACCGCAATCTGTCTGTTGAGATTTCAACCAAGGAACCAGCCGCCCGCATCCTGGCAAGGGGAATCGGCAAGGTCTCGCGGGAACAAATGATCATGGTAATAGCGTCACGCGCGCCGCTTAGGTATCGCTCGAGGAAATCGAAAACATCGCCTGGTAAGAGTTGCGCATCATCCACCACAATCAGAGGGCGGGATTCGGAATGGGCAGAAAGATGTGAAATCCAGACGTCAATATCGTCTGCCGGATCCAGTGCGCCCCATGGCAAGCCCGCCTTGCCGCCCGCTTGTTGCAAGGCAATGAGAAAACTGGAAAGATTTCTTATGCCTGCGCGACTTGCGATCCAGAGGCCGGGACGCCCTTCCTCGACAAGCCGATTGAACCATTGGAGCGCGACGGAAGTCTTGCCATAGCCCGCAGGCGCGCAAAGCACCGTCAAGCGCGACTGATCAACGCGCCCTGCCAACGCCTCGATCATTTGCCTTGGATACTGCCCCATGCGAAGTCGCGGGGCAACGATTGCGGTGGGTATCAGGTTCACCTTAGCCTCTCCATGCGCCGTCCCTCCCTTCATCAGGGCCGAGGAGGTATCCGGCATCCACATTAATCCTGCGTGCCTATCGCAAGACAGGAAAGTCTAAACCTATCGTGCGATAGGAGGCAAGTTCGATTGAGAAGGCAGCGCTGCAGAACTCCGAGTAACAAGATCAGCGTACTGTGGAACCCAAGCGAAAAAGGCCCCGCTTTCGCGGGGCCTCTTCATCGTTCGCTACTGCCGGGAGGCTCAAAGCTTGCCGGTCAGCTCCGGCACGGCGTTGAACAGGTCCGCCACCAGGCCGATGTCGGCGACCTGGAAGATCGGGGCGTCTTCGTCCTTGTTGATGGCTATGATGGTCTTGGAATCCTTCATGCCGGCAAGGTGCTGGATCGCGCCCGAGATGCCGACCGCGATGTAGACTTCGGGAGCAACGATCTTGCCGGTCTGGCCGACCTGGTAATCGTTCGGAACATAGCCCGCGTCGACCGCGGCGCGGCTCGCGCCGACGCCGGCGCCGAGCTTGTCGGCCAGCGGGAAGATCACCTGCTGGAAAGTGTCCGCGTCCTTCAGCGCGCGGCCGCCCGAGACGATGATCTTGGCGCTGGTCAGTTCCGGGCGCTCGTTCTTGGCGATTTCGGCGCCGACGAAGCTGGAGAGACCGGCATCAGCGCCGCCCGAGACGGCCTCGACCGTGCCCGAACCGCCGGAGGTTTTCGCCTTGGCGAAGGCGGTGCCGCGCACGGTGATCACCAGTTTGGCGTCGGAGCTTTCGACCGTGGCGATGGCGTTGCCGGCGTAGGTCGGGCGGGTAAAGGTCTTGGGGCCTTCGACCGAGAGGACGTCCGACAGCTGCATGACATCGAGCAGCGCGGCGACGCGCGGGGCGATGTTCTTGCCGTTCGAGGTGGCGGGCGCGACGAAGGCGTCGTGATGGCCCATGAACTCCACGATCAGTGGCGCGACGTTTTCCGGAAGCGCGTCCTTGAGAGTGGCGTTGTCAGCAAGGTGGACCTTGCCGACGCCAGCGATCTTCGCGGCAGACTCGGCCACGGCGGCGCAGCCCGAGCCGGCGACCAGCAGGTGGACTTCACCCAGCTGCGAAGCGGCGGTAACGGCGGCAAGGGTGGCGTCCTTGACTTGCGTGTTGTCGTGTTCGACCCAAACGAGTGTCTTAGCCATGTTCTTAATCCTTTCAGGAGGCCGGGCTTCGCCCTTAGGCGATTCCCAGTTCCTTGAGCTTGGCAACAAGCGCATCAACATCGGCAACCTTGATGCCGGCCGAGCGCACCGGCGGCTCGCTGACCTTGAGGGTCTTGAGACGCGGAGCGGTGTCGACGCCATAATCGGCGGGCGACTTGGTCGCGAGCGGCTTCGACTTCGCCTTCATGATGTTGGGCAGCGAGGCATAGCGCGGCTCGTTGAGGCGCAGGTCGGTGGTGACGATGGCGGGCAGCGCCAGTTTGACCGTTTCCAGACCGCCATCGACTTCACGGGTGACGGTAACGGCATCGCCATCGACCGCAACGGCCGAAGCGAAAGTGCCCTGCGGGCAGCCCATCAGCGCGGCCAGCATCTGGCCGGTCTGGTTGCTGTCATCGTCGATCGCCTGCTTGCCCAGGATCACCAGACCCGGCTGTTCCACTTCGGCAATTGCCTTGAGGATCTTGGCGACGGCAAGCGGTTCCACTTCGTCATCGGTCTGCACCAGGATGGCGCGATCCGCACCCATGGCCAGCGCCGTGCGCAGCGTTTCCTGCGCCTTGGCCGGGCCGACGGAAACGGCGACGATCTCGGTCGCGACGCCCTTTTCCTTCAGACGGATAGCCTCTTCGACGGCGATTTCGTCAAAGGGGTTCATGCTCATCTTGACGTTGGCCAGATCGACACCCGTGCCGTCCGCCTTGACGCGCGGCTTCACGTTGTAGTCAATCACCCGCTTCACGGGCACCAGGATTTTCATAGGCGTCGACTTTCGATAGAACAGAACATTCTAGAATCGGACCAAGCTTCCGATTCCCACGAGCCAACCTATAACGGTCTAAGGCGCTCACTGCGTTAGCTTCACCCGGAGGAGGACAACCTATCCAACGATTGGAAAGGGAACAGGCTCCATCATCAGGCAGCCGCAGAAACTCCTCCGGGTTGCTTTGCGCCTCGAATTGAGTTCGCATCCCCGATTAGACAGAAACGCTGGACTCCCGTATCCGCGAGCTATGCCGCAACCTGGATTTCGGCCTAAATATCTTTCGACCTACATGTCATTCCCAGCTATCCAGCAAATCGCCGATCGCCTCTTTGACTATGTACATACCATCCATCCCGGCCATGTAGCCCGTCCCCAACGTAATGGCACAGATCACCTGATCACGCGTCAGCCCCCAAGACTTCCCGAGCAACGTTGCTTCGCGTATGCCATCTCGAAAACCGCGGTTCATATTGTAATGTATAAGGATGTATGGAACGACCTGCTTGGGAAGTGTCCCAGTGGCCAGCGCGCCCTCGAACTTTCCTCGATGCTGCTTGACGAAGCTTGGGTTAAACTCAGTCAGCATCCCAATCGATTCGGGCACGTATCCGATGGTGTTAACGTACCATTCGTCCAACATTTTGCGTTCTGCGGCGGTCAACACGGGATTGTCGAAATCAAGGCCGCTCTTGAACGCCGCCGGATCCGGCTCCCAGCCCTTCGGCCAGATCAAGGTGTTACCCGATGGCTGGTAGCTGTGCATGTAGTCGAACGCTTGATGGTAGACTTCGTGGAAGCCCGAGGGCCCTGAATGCATGAAGGCCAATCCGAAGATCTCGTTCACTTGATCCTTGCTGGCACCGCTTTCCTGACAGGCCATGACTTCGTGCAGCACCCCACCGGGCACGCGGTTGCATGCGTACCAATGAAGCATCGTCAGGGTCGTGACGCTCATCGGAATTTCGCCGTTTGCAGGCACCGCGTGCAGGAATTGCATCTGACGCATGTGGTACTTGAGCATATCCGGCCGGTTATCCAGCAGGAAGGCATAAGCCGTCAGGGGATAGGCAAGCTGACCCGAACGCCGGATCATGCGATCGCCCCAAAACTCCGCTTTTTCACGATCGCTAGTCGTGTGGACATTGGTGAGATCCAGCCCCCGGGAGTAACGAAAACCATAAACATCTTCAGACATGAGCAACTCCTCGAGCAGCTGGCGCTCGGAATCCGGATCGACGACGAGCATCAGGGCCGACGTCGATCACCATAAAATTCAGGAAGCCGCGCGGGGCACGCCCATAACGACAAAGCAGATTGTACAGGGCTCGGCCCCCCGATTCCTCCACGCATGCATGGCACCGTTCTGGATGAGCACATCACCGGGCCGCAATATCTGCTCCGTTCCATCCCCCTGAATAAGGGTCATTTCACCTGAAAACACAAAGCCCAGGTCTACGGAGTCTGTCGAGTGCATACCGGTTTCGTAGTCGTGCTCCCCACCGCTCACGACAGCACTTGCCAGCTTGGCGTATTCGGGATTCTTGGGAATCGATGAAAGGGGGCCGCCGGCGCCAAAACCGACAGGGAAAGTAACGGTATTAATCCGCGTGCCGCCCGGTCGCGGGAATACGCTGTCGGGCTGATACGATCCCTCCGGGCAGAACGGGAGTCCAGGCATTTGTTCCCAGCCCCAAACTGGATACCACTGCGCGCCTCCACCCATTTCCATCGGCGCGATTTCCTCAACATGAGTGAAGATGTGTTCGTCCGCAGATGTTTGTCCCGTGACGACCCTTCTGACACGCATGAGGAGTTCCTTTCGTTGATTTGGCTGAATGCGCGCGCTTACCAGATTCAGTCCCGACTTAAAATCTCCAAAACCGCACTCCTGATATAACCGTAGGCAATAGCAGCTACGCGTGGAGACATTCGACCGCTCTTGACGGAGAGCAGCAGGGCCAAGCGAATTGCGCTGCGCATCCTTTATGTCTACCTAGGAATGGGCGCGAACGACGTTGTGGTGCGTTCCGGGCGATGACGGTTCAGGTGATAGCGTGTCAACGGATACCAAAGAAAATCTTCAGGGGCCCTCACTTGCGGACCGGGCACGGGATAAGCTTCGCGCTGCGATCCTCGAAGGTGAACTGAAGGTTGGCGAAAAGATCAACATCGAGCGGGTGGCCCAAAAGTTTGGAATCAGTAGAACACCGATCCGGGAAGCGCTGAAAGCGCTTGAGACGGAAGGCCTGGTCCAGCTCCAACCTAACCGAGGCGCAATCGTGGAGCCCCAAGCCTGGCAGGAAATTCAACACCGCTACCGCATGCGAAGCCTGCTGGAAGGCTATGCCGCGGAACTAGCCTGCAAGCATGGAGACCCAGAGCTTATCGCGCTCCTCAAACAGAACTGTGCGCAAGTCAAAAAGCAGTGTGGGGACCATCGGACGGTATCGCCCGCCCGGGCGCGAAAAATAGCGGAGCTCAACCGCGCATTTCACCGCGCGATCTGGAGCGGCACCGGTAGCCGAACGCTGACCCGGTTTCTCGAGGCGCTCGATCTCCCGCAGTCGTTCAGCGATTCGATCTACGAGGAGAAAGGCTCTCGCGACGCGATTCTCCAGGAGCATGAGGCCATCGTCGCTACTTTCGTTTCAAGAGATGCCGACAGAGCACGTGAACTCATGGCCAGACATATCCAGATGTCCGTCGATTTACTTGCTTCGGCGGCGGATGGTCACGTCAGCGGCATCTGCGGCTGATCGGCCCCGGCGGGGCGGGGGCAAGGCGGGGCTTCAAGACGATGCGCCAATCGCCGCAGCCTGACGCTTCATAGTTGCCCCCACACCCCTTCCAAGCTGCGGCAACCCCATCCGCGCACCCTATCCTCAGGCAGGTTGTCTCTTCGTTGACCTAGGCCAAGCGGCGCTTCCAACACCGGTCGCAGAAACCCGGCGAATGCCGGGCGTACGACAAGGGGCGAAGAACGCAATGAGCAGCCTTTTCAGCCTGCACGGAAAACGTGCCTTAGTAACTGGCGGTGCGCAGGGCTTGGGGCGCATGATCGCACAAGGCCTGCTATCCGCGGGAGCCAGCGTCGCGATCACATCCCGCAAGGAGGAGGTGTGCCGACAAGCCGCCGCAGAACTGGCGGAATTTGGCGAATGTCGTCCTCTCGCCGCCGATCTGTCATCGCCATCGGCCGCAACCGAACTTGCCGAGCGCTATCTGGAAGCATTCGAAACCTGCGATATCCTCGTCAACAATGCTGGCAAAACTTGGGGTGGGCCGATCCATTCGTTTCCCGACAAGGCCTGGACAGACGTCATGACCGTCAACGTCCAGGCACCGTTTGCGCTGATCCGAGATATTTTGCCGGCATTGGTGGCCGCTGGAAAACCGCTCGATCCAGCCCGCATCATCAACATTGGATCCGTCGCCGGAATGAAACCTGAAGGACTGCAGGCCTACAGCTACTCTGCATCGAAGGCCGCGCTTCACATGCTGACGCGCGATTTGGCCGGTGAACTGGCCGCACAAAACATTACGGTAAATGCAGTCATCCCCGGGTACTTCCCGACAAAGATGACTGCACACATGCGTGATGAGGACGCTGTCGATCCCGACTTGTTGGCGCACATTCCCCTGCGTCGTCTGGGGCGTGCAGATGAGATCGCCGGCGTAGTTGTCTACTTGTGTTCGAATGCCGGGAGCTATGTAACCGGTGCGCTGATACCGGTCGATGGTGGACTGGTCGGCTGCAGTTAAAACCGGGCCCCGATGCGCGCCTATCGTTGGAAAGGTGTGGAGAAGGGCATTACTTCGTCAGGGGCGTTGCCTGACTGACCTCTGTCGTGAAAGGGCATTAAGTTGGATCCTCTCAGCCATGTGATGCAAAAGTATTGTTTCGGCTACACTGCCACGCATGATTTCTCTGTCGCCGACCAGATCTTGGCAGATGACTACACCTTCCACATGGGTGAACACATGTTCACCGGACGGGAAGAGGCCTACAAGCCAGCTGCCGAAAGGCAGTTCAAGGCTTACCCCGGCCTCGGCTTTACCGTTCACGAGTTCTTTTCGAACGGCGACCGGTGCGCAATGTACTTCAGCGAACACGGCTACTCGACGCAGTTCGATGCGAACACCGCGTGGCATGGGGTCAGCCTGTATCGCTGGAATGGTGAGCGGCTGACTGAATGCCGGATCGAACAGGACTACTATGGCCGCCGCCGTCAACTGAGCACGAAAGCACCGGATCCGATCGATCCGCCAGCCTATTCCCCCTGGTCCGGGCCGATCGAAGCGGCCTGCGAGGAAAACGAGCAAGTCGTTCGTCAATGGCTCGAGCAAGGAGGGCTGTTGAGGAGCCGGATCGGCAGCCTCGACGATGAGCGTGTCGCCCCGTTGGTTGCGCGTGCCATCCTTACCGGAGAGAAAGCGACTGTGCTTGACCTCATGTCAGCCGGGCAGCGCGTGGCATTCCAGGTCCGCATTGAAGGTGATTATGCCGGGGGCCTGGCCGAATTGGATGGGCATGAAGGACAGCGCGCAAGTCTCTACGCGACCGGTATCGTTCATGTCAGCGGCGGCAAGATCGGACTCGTTCGCGCTGTCACCGACCGCTACACAATGGAGCGACGGATCCTCGCTGCGTCGCGAGTTTGATGCACTGCTTGATCGTCATTCCTCCTGATCAATCTGATTAATTTTCCAAGGATCCTGAAATGAAACCTGGTACCCGCCTGAAGAGTGCCGTCTGCGACACCGAAGTCATGATCATTCGATGTGGTGATGGAGCAATTGAGTGCGGCGGCTGGATTATGTCCGAAATCAAGCCCGTGGAAGCAGCCAGCATCAACCCTGATTTTGCAGACGGAAGCCTTTTGGGAAAACGGTACATTGACCAAGGTGGCAGCATCGAACTGCTTTGCGTAAAATCTGGGGCAGGTTCACTTTCGCTCGACGGAGAGAAGCTGCTTATCAAGGACGCAAAGCCCTTGCCGGCGTCGGACTGAACTCTGCGCGACGCTCTGCCATGAACATTTCGCTCTTCTTGGAGATGGCTGCGGAATCCGCGCCGGACAGGGTTGGCGTTGTCTGCGACGACAAGCGCTGGACATACGAGGAATTGCTAGAGGCAGCCCGCGGTGCTTGCGAGCTCATCGAGCAATCCGGTGCCCAATATGTTGCCCTGCTGGACGAAAGCAGCGAGGCTAGCGTGATCGCCCTGTTCGGGGCGGCCTTGGCAGGCGTCCCCTATTGCCCACTCAATTATCGACTTGCCGACGTTGACCTGTCAGCCCTCCTGAATCGCATTGCGCCCGCCTTGGTAATTGGCGACGACGAGCGAGTCGGTCGTATTGCGGCTGGACAGGGGCACCATATCCTTGCGCGCGACCGGTTTACGCAAGATGCCCCAAACGCTGGCTCTGTGGCTCAGGCCAGAAGCTACGACCCCGGCCACGGCGTTGCAGTGCAACTCTTCACTAGCGGCACCACGGCCGCACCCAAGGCGGCGATTTTGCGTCATGCAAATCTACTGGGCTACATCCTCGGTACGGTGGACTTCGCATCAGCGGACCACGACGATGCCGCTCTGGTCGTCGTGCCACCTTACCACATCGCCGGCATTTCAGCGATCATGTCGTCAATCTACGCCAACCGCCGAATCGTGGTCTTGCCCGCCTTCGACCCCAAAGCGTGGCTAAACTTGGTCGCAGTAGAAAAAGTTACAAACGCCTTCGTGGTGCCGACCATGCTTTCGAGAATCATCGACGAGATGAGCGGCGGTGTCATGGCAGACCTCTCATCACTTCGTGCCATTGCCTATGGCGGGGGCAAGATGCCGATGGAAGTTATTCAGAAGGCGCTTGCAATATTCCCGAACACGGATTTCACCAACGCCTATGGTCTGACGGAGACGAGTTCAACCATCGCACTCCTCGGCCCAGAGGATCATCGCCTGGCTCAAGCATCCGATGATCCGAACATCCGCGCGCGGCTGGCATCGCTGGGCAAGCCGCTTCCAACGGTAGAAATCGAGATCCGAAATGAAGCTGGCAGACCCGTAGGGCGAGGAGTAATGGGTGAGATCTATGTACGGGGCGAACAGGTCTCAGGCGAATACAAGGAAAAGTCGGCTCTTGAACCTGACGGATGGTTCCCCACGCGTGATGCCGGCTTCATGGATGCCGACGGATACCTTTTCCTCTGCGGGCGAGCCGACGATGTCATCGTACGCGGCGGAGAGAACATTTCTCCGGGGGAGATTGAAGATGTGCTGCTTGCCCATCCAGCCCTCCTCGATGCGTGCGCCGTTGCTGTTCCCTCGATTGAATGGGGCGAGGCTGTCGGAATCGCAGTAGTCGTGCGTAAAGGTCACGTACCGCCGGAACCCGCTGAACTCAAAGATCTGATACGCACGCGCCTCCGTTCGTCCCGAGTACCCGATGAAGTGCTATATCTCGAACATTTGCCGTTTAATGAGATGGGGAAACTCCTTCGTCGGGAGGTGAAGAAGCTATTTGAAAATTAGAAAATAACCTTCGCAAAGGAGTGACCTGCACCTGGAATCTTGGACCGTTTTGAGCTGGAAAATTCCAGTTATGATCGGAGGGCCAGGATACGGAGTGGATGATGAAAAGGTCGAAGTTTTCCGAGGCGCAGATTGCCACCGTGCTCGAGCAGGCTGACGACGAAACATCGGTTGGCGAGGTCTGTCGCAAGGCAGGGATCAGCGAGGCGACGTACTATAATTGGCGCAAGAAGTATGCGGGGCTGATGCCATCGGAGATGAAGCGGCTGCGCCAGCTCGAGGAGGAGAACGCGAAGCTCAAGCGGTTGGTTGCCGACCTGTCGCTGGACAAGGCGATGTTGCAGGATGTCGTCTCGCGAAAGCTCTGAGGCCTGATCGGCGGCGCCAGCTGGTTGATGATGTTCGCGCCACCTGGCAGGTCAGCATCCGGCGGGCCTGCAGCGTGCTCCAAGTGGAACGATCCAGCTACCACTATCGTGGCAAAGGTGCCGATCAGGCCGACCTCAAGCAGCGGATCAAGGAGATCGCGGAGACGCGGGTTCGGTACGCCTATCGCCGTATCCATGTGCCGCTTCAACGCGAAGGCTAGGCGATCAACGGCAAGCGGGTTTACCGGCTTTATAAGGAGATGGGCCTTGGACTCCGCAAGAAGACGCCAGAACGGCGGGTGAAGGCAAAGTTGAGGGAAGGCCGCTGTGCGGCCTTCCGCGTGAATGATGTATGGGCCATGGACTTTGTCCATGACCAGCTGGCGACGGGATCGAAGCTGCGTATCCTAACCGTGGTCGATACCTTCAGCCGGTTCTCGCCGGCTGTGGTTCCGCGGTTCCGGTTCCGGGCACCAGACGCTATCGAGCTACTGGAACGGGTCTGCGCGCAGGTTGGTCATCCCGCGTCGATCAGGGCCGACCATGGCAGCGAATTTATCTCCCGCGAGCTCGACTTGTGGGCTTACATGAAAGGTGTGACGCTCGACTTCTCCCGGCCTGGCAAACCGCCGATATCGCTTATGTTGGCGTCGGACTCTACCTAAAAGCGGTCACATTTCAGGGGAGTACGTCACAGACGATGTGGTAACGATGATGAAAAGTCGTGTGACAACCCTTGCTGTAGCCCATAGCCTGTATCCGACTGAAGTCGGAGGGGTTTCTCCCAGAGGGGGACCCTAAATCTGTCACAACCCAATGCAGAGGTACTTGATTTCCATGTAGTCTTCGAGGCCATGCCGCGAGCCTTCGCGTCCCAAACCCGAGCTCTTCACGCCTCCGAACGGAGCAACTTCAGTCGAAATCAGCCCCGTATTGATGCCGACCATGCCGGTTTCCAAGGCCTCGGCGACGCGCCAGACGCGCGACAGATCGCGCGAATAGAAATAGCTCGCCAAACCGAATTCCGTGTCGTTGGCCAGTCGGATCACTTCCTCCTCGGAAGTGAAGCAGATCACGCCGGCGAGCGGGCCGAATGTCTCCTCCCGGGCCAGCTTCATGTGAGGTTTGACGTGGGCGACGACGGTGGGCTCATAGTAATTGGCACCCAGCGCGTTGCGCCGACCACCGGTAAGAACAGTGGCGCCGCCCGAGATCGCATCGTCGAGATGTTCTTCAACCTTGGCAACCGCAGCCTCGTCGATCAAGGGGCCGACAGTGACGCCCTCGTCCATTCCATAGCCTACCCGCAGCTGCCCCACCCTTGCTGCCAGCTTCGTCACGAACGCATCGTAGACGCCTTCCTGCACGTAAAAGCGATTGGTACACACACAGGTCTGACCGGAATTGCGGAACTTCGAAGCAATAGCTCCTTCCACCGCAGCATCCACATCGGCATCGTCGAATACGATGAACGGAGCATTCCCACCTAATTCCATAGAGACCTTCTTGACGGTCTCCGCGCAATCGCGAAGCAATTCCACGCCGATCTCGGTAGAACCGGTGAAGCTGATCTTGCGGACAGCTGAGTTGCGCGTGAGTTCGCCGCCAATCTCCCGCGCGCTACCCGTAACGACGTTGAAAACGCCCGCAGGGACGCCGGCTTGCTCGGCCAGCGCAGCCAGAGCTAGAGCCGAGTAAGGAGTGGCCGAAGCTGGTTTGAGCACCACCGTACAACCGGCTGCCAATGCTGGCGCAAGCTTGCGCGCGACGAGAGCGCTGGGGAAATTCCATGGCGTGATTGCGCCAACAACGCCGACGCCCTGCCGTAAAGTTACGATCCTGCGGTCCGTGGCGTGGCTGGGGATGACCTCGCCATAGGCGCGCCTACCCTCTTCCGCGAACCATTCAACGTATCCCGCACCATAGGCAATCTCGCCGCGCGCCTCAGCGAACGGCTTGCCCTGCTCACGGCTCAAAAGTTCTGCCAGATCATCCTGATTAGCCATCATCAGGTCATAGAGGCGACGCAGAATCCCCGCCCGATCAGCGGCTGTGCGCGATCGCCAAGCCGGAAGCGCTTGTTCTGCCGCCTCGATGGCCCGCCTTGTCTGGGCCATTCCCATATTAGGAACGGTTCCGAGAATGGTCCCTCGACCAGGATCAAGAACGTTGAGCGTCCTTTTATCCTGCGCGTCGCACCACTGCCCGCCGATATAGCATTGCTGCTGGAAAATCTTGTTCAACTGCCGTTCCTCCCGACAACATCTGACGGCTGATCGCGCTGACGATGGTCAGCTACGTTTACGCGATAAAAGGCAAGATGCCCTTGCCGTCACCTATCTCTAGGCCGGATCACGAGAGACTTCATATCGGGCCAATTGATGGGCCAGCAGGCCGAAGGGTGGATGACACTCAATGGCACGTCTTTGGATAGGTGCCATGATTTCCGTGCCGCGATGAATGAGCTGCGGCGGACTGGCTCGGCGAGCCATTGTTGCGGGAAAAAGCAGATGAAAAAGGAAACAGGAGGTGCAATCGTCCTCGGAGGGTCTGGTGGCCTGGGCAGCGCGATAGTCCGACGCCTGGCGCAGGATTGGCAACATGTTGACCTGACTTACCGCAAGAATTCGGAGGCCGCGCGGAACCTCAAGGAGGAGCTGTCCAGCGTGAGCTCCTTGGCAGCTCACCAGCTCGACATTTCCGACGAAGCCCAACTTGAAGAAGTCCTTCAAGCGGCACATGCGCGCAGCGGCGCGCTGCGCGCGATCGTGTTTTCAACCGGAATGCATATTCCACAGACCTACGTTTCCAAGCTGCGGCCAGATCAGTGGCGCGAAGCGGTGCAGACCGAATTGATGGGCTTCATAGCCCTGGTCCGGCGTGCCCTGCCGATTCTTCGGGAAACGCGTGGAAGTATCGTGAATGTCGGCTCCGTGGCCCCTCACCGGTTCGTTATCGGTGACGCGCTGTCAAGTGTGCCAAAAGCAGGTACCGAAGCCATGTGCAGGGCCGTTGCCAAGGAGGAAGGGCGTTTTGGCGTGCGGATCAACACTGTGGCGCCAGGGATCATGCAGGTTGGCATCGGCGGCCAACTCATGGACACGATCTATAACTCGGAGATCTGGGAAAACAGCCGCCGCAGCACCCCGTTGCAACGCTTCGGAAATGGCGAAGACATTGCCGGGGCCGTCGCGTTTCTATGCTCATCGGAGGCCGGGTTCATTACCGGGCAGACGCTGATAGCCGATGGCGGCCTGTCATTGTAAGCCGCGCTGCGCGAAACTCGAAATGTGAAAAGGAGATAGCCGTGACCGACCTTGCTACACTCATTGCCGAGCATGACTGCAAGAGGTTAATGCTGGAATACTGCGAGTGCGTGGACACCCGTCAGTTCGAACGGTTGGTGAACCTCTTTGTGAAGGACGGCATCCTCAGCCGGCCAGACACCGGTGAGATCAAGGGACGCGAGGCGATCAAGGCATTCTTCGATGTCTTGACGACCGACCCGCTTGTCCACGCCGCCAGCAATCTGCTGGTGACCGTCACCGGCCCAGAAACGGCGGAAGCCGTCTCATATGTCACGGTCTATCGCAGCTACCGGGAAAATCATGCTGGCCAGCCCAAGCTCGAGGCCCCTTACGCAATCGCCAAATACGTCGATCAATTCGTTGTCGAAAACGGCGAATGGAAGATTGGCCTCCGTGACACCATTTTTGCCGCCAAGGAATAATTGCGGAATGAAAAATACAGCTGGCCTCACGCCTGTGCCAAGAACCATTGGCTATGCAATCATTGATGCCGCACTGAGGTGGCCGGACCGCACAGCTTTGGTCCTAGAAAAACACGAAGCGAGTTTTGCGGAGTTGGCCCGTCAAGTGACCAACTCCGCCCGCAGTTTGGTGGGCCTGGGCGTCAGAAAGGGGGATCACGTCGGCATCCTAATGCCGAATTGTTGGGACCATCTGGTACTCAGTAGCGCACTGAATCTTATCGGCGCTTGCGCCGTCGTGCTCAACTCTCGCTATCGCGGAGATGAACTGCGCTACGTCATAAACCACGCGGAAATAAAAATCCTGTTCACCAGCGGGGCGGCTAAGCAACATCTGGACTTGCAGGCCATAATAACCGAGTGCTTCCCAGAACTCATGGAATGGGACACGTCCAAAGAGTTACAATTAAAGGCGGCGCCCAAGCTACAGAAAGTGTTCCTGTTCGATGCGCCTGCGTCCTGCGCTTGGCCTGACGAAAACGATTTTTCCCTTGTCGCGGCGCAGACCCCGGACGATGATCTGGCTCGAATAGTCGAGTCGGTAAGGCCGGACGATACAGCATTCGTGATCTTCTCTTCAGGCACAACGGCGTTGCCCAAGGCCTGCATGATCACTCACAGTTCGATAACGCACGTTTCGGCCGGGATCGCACAACGACTTCGGATTACGGCCGACGACGTTTTCTGGGACCCGTTGCCGCTATATCATCTCTCCTCCCACCTACCGCTAAACGCATGTCGGCAGGTGGGGGCAACCTATGTTTGCCAGACTCATTTCGACGCTAGCAGCGCACTTGCTGAGTTGGAGCGGGTAAAGGCGACAGTCTGTTATCCCGCATTTCCCGCGCTGACCGCGGCAATGATTGATCACCCGGATTTTTCCAAGCGCGACCTCTCGAGCCTGCGCATACAACTGACCATTGGTGCCCCCGATCTCCTGCGCAGGTTCGCAAATGCGATTCCGCAAGCCCTTCAGATCGCGTGCTACGGACTTACCGAATGCGGAGGAATCTGTACTATGTCGAGCCCCGACGACACGCTTGACCAACGCGTCGAGCGGGTGGGGACGCCTCTTCCAGGGTTCGAAGTGCGCATTGTAGATCCGGATACACTTGAAGAAAAACCGCTAGGTGAGCGAGGCGAGATCCTCATCAGAGGGCCTATCTTCTCGGGTTATTTCAAGGACGCCGACCAAACCGCGAAGGTAATGCTCGATGATGGCTGGCTCCGCACTGGCGATGCCGGCTGGATGGGCACAGACGGCCAGCTTGTTTTCTCGGATCGTATTAAGGACATGTTGAAAATAGGCGGCGAAAACGTAGCAGCTGCCGAAGTCGAAAGCTTTCTGGCACAGCACCCTAAGATCAAGCTCGCACAGGTCATTCCCGCACCAGACGACCGGCTCGTCGAAGTTGTCGCCGCGTTCATAGAACTGAATTCTGGCGAAAGCATGACGGCAGAAGAGGTAATCAATCATTGTTCGGGACGAATTGCAAGATACAAGGTTCCTCGATACATAACATTTGTCGAAGAATGGCCGATGAGTGCAACAAAAATACAGAAGTTTCGCTTGCCACGAGATTTTTCATTGCATGCGATGATTAAATCATCAGGCAAGACCAATTAAACATATATTCTATATTAGAGCGGTTTTCGACCGTTTTGAATCGCGCGGGGATTCCCACCTGGTGTGATTTCTGATTCA
>NZ_CAVK010000233.1 GCF_000382885.1 Sphingobium indicum BiD32 | reverse complement strand
GGGCAGAATCGATGTCAGCCGTACTGCCGCCAGTCACATCATCAAGAAGTCGAACCCGAGATTCGATCGCTTTTGCAAGCGGCTCATGGAAATCCCGCTTGTAACGGGAGGATATTGCGAAGGCAGTTCCAACTAATACGACAGCCAGGAAAGCAGCCATCGCATCGCCGATGAGCGGAATCTTGGTAAAGAAGAAGATCAGACCATGACCCAGCCATTCGGTAATTTCCACGCAATCCCCCTGAAACTCGGCAAAATCGAAGAACTCTGCTCCTATGCAGGGAAGCAGACAAGTCTGCCAATAGCATTCAAGCAGGAGGACCCCGAACAGCTCGGACGGTATCGAACGCGCCCGCTGTCGCCAAGACTGGTTCCATTAAGGACGTGAGGATTCTGTAAATTGCGGCTGTGATTGTTGCCCCGGTGATATCGAGGCGAGGTACGCCTCGACCCTCTCCAGAGTTCTCCGACGGGGCCTCCGCCCCATCCGCAGGTCCAGCACAAAGCGCGGATCGCCGACCGCCCGTCTCCCGAACCGGGTCGCGGACATGTGGGTCTCCTTGAGATGACGCTCGATGCGATCCAGCAGCTTCATGGTCTACCTCGAATCAAATTCAGCTTGTGTTCTTGTTATGTTCTTATTAGGAAGACCCCATCGAGTCTAGGATGAATTCCTACACCTCACCTGGACCGCCCCTTGAAAGGCGACGCAGATGGAGAATGTCAGGGAAGAGCTGGATCGTCTGATCCGGCAGAGAAACGTGGGTTATTCCGCGGTGTCGCGGCTGCTCAATCGCAACCCCGCTTATATCCAGCAATTCATCAAGCGCGGCTCACCGCGCAAGCTGGACGACGAGGACCGGCGTATCCTTGCCCAGTTCTTTGGGGTCGATGAGCAGGTGCTCGGTGGGCCAGCGCTTCCTGTGCGTGATGGTCTGGTTGAAGTGCCGATCCTCAATGTCGATGCCTCGGCCGGTTTTGGTGCGATCGCGGAGAGCGAGACAGCCCATACCCGCTTTGGCTTTGACGAACGCTGGCTGGGCAAGTTGACCCGGGCCAAGAGCCCGAGCCTGTCGATCATCCATGTCCATGGAGAGTCAATGGAGCCCACGCTGCGGGACGGCGACGAGGTCCTGGTCGACTCCTCGGATCAGGGATCGCGCCTGCGTGATGGCATCTATGTGCTGCGTGCCGACGATGCGCTCGTGGTGAAGCGGGTTACGATCCAGCCGGGCGGAAGACTGATCACGATCTCGAGCGACAATACGGCTTATCCGACCTGGTCTGACGTTGATCGCTCGACGATCCACGTTGTCGGCCGGGTCATCTGGTTCGGCCGATCGGTGTGATCTGAGCTCGGGTCAAATTCCAGCAAATCGCTCGCGATGCCGGGCAACGAACTCTGGCCTCGGATGTAGCGATTGATCGCGCGGCAGGCGGATTTGCTGACCCGCTGGGGGGAATAGCTGCAGAAGCTCGGACGGCACCTTGTTGTGCGATACGAGCAGGCAGAGGTTGTCGTCGAAGGTGATGAGGTGGCGGTCAAACAGCCAGTGGGCTGTCGCTGACAAGGCCACGCCGTTCTGGACAATGTCCGGGCCGCCACCCGCAACTGACCAGATGTGCGCGGCCTGGGCCTCAGCCTTGCCGCCGCCATTGACGATCCTTAGCCCGGTGACGGCGCAGGTGTTTTCGTACGTATCGAGGACATGATTGCGGAAGTTCGCGTCACGGATCTTGCGGTTCACGAGCATCTGCTCGACCCGGCGCTCCGCGAAGTGATCGTGCAGGAGCAGATTGGTCTCCGGATCGATGCGGGGGGCATCGAGTTCGAGGCGGATGCGGTTTTCGGGATCGAGAGTTTCGGCAAGGCCCGCATTGACGATGGCCACGAAATCCTCGTTTTCCAGCCTGCGGACCGACTTGCCGCGCAAGCTTCGCCCGGCATCGCCAGGCCGTGTCATCTCGCGCAGGAAGCGCTCGGCAAAACGGCCGCTGCCGTCGCGGTAGGGGACAGGCTGATCGAACTCGAGGTAGTCGCGCACACGCGCATAGAAGTGGCTGGGATCGCTCGGGTCAGCGTCGATCCGCTCGACGAAGGCCGCAGCGATATAGGCCATTCGCCCGCCGGAAACTCGCGTCTCGCGGTAGACGATCCAGTCGCTCTCAAGCTCTCGCGCAACCGACAGGTAATTGCTCGGAAAGTGATACCGCTCGGTGATCGCGTCATCGTACCGCGAATTGCCGCTGATCTCGAAAACGCCCTTCACAGTTCCGCCCTAGCCAAAATCAATGTGCGCCAGGTTGCCTGGAGAATGTCCGGCCGTCCAGGCTCAACCTTGCAGAGATTAAATACCGATTTCGAATGGCTTGGTGCGCTCCTTGACCAGTTCTGGCGGCTTTTTGGAATGATCCTCCTTGCTTGGTGACCCGGCGGCCTGGCCTTTCGCTGCTGCCTCGCGTAGGCGCTCAGTAACTTCCAGCGCCGAGGTCTTCTCCCCGGTGTTCTGCGAAACCGCCCTCCCGAGCTTGTCTGTACTGTCGACGACAAGGGTCAGGTGGTCCCGCAGCCGGGTCACGGTCACGAGGAAGGTTTGCTGATTGGCCAGATTGCGTTCCCGGCTATCCATGACGGCAATGCCTCGATCCGACGTCAGCCCCTGCGCCATATGGGCATTGAGCGCGTAAGCGAGATCAAGGCGCCTGAGCATTGGATCGGAGCGCTCCAGCTCGTGGCGCAGGCCAGTGGAGGTGACCACAGTCACTCGAGCGCCTTCGACCGCCTCGATCTTTGCCTGATCAGCATTGAACAATCCTCGGCGATGATCGTTTTCGGTCCACCGGATCCGGTCTCCGGCATGGATCGACAGGCGTTTCTCTTCGAAGAGCGCAAGGCGATCGTCCTTCGCACCGGAACGGATCCGGCTCGGCCGAAGGGTTCGTGCCTTACCCTTGCCATCGACGAGGAACACCTCGCGCGTCTTCTCGTCTATCCTGTCGACCTTGTATTCGCCGCGTGGGAGCCGCTGATGTTTATCGGGGCTCCGAACATCGAGGACCATGCCCGGGCGGTATGCCGAGACATAGCGGAGCTCCTCACGCGTTGCATTGACCCGTGACAGTACGGTCAGGTCGAACGATGTTTTACCGAGCTCACCGTTGGCCTTGAGCCCCCGCTGAACAGCTTCGTTCACCGCGGTTCGCAAGGCCCGACTCGAGGCATAGATCGCGGTCCGCTCCCGCTCTAGCGGCGCAAGCTGGAGCCATTGCTCGGCAGCCGTCAAAGCGCTGTCGCCCGATCTCTCGATCGTCGAGCTCTTGAGATGACCAAGTGCGGTTTCGACGTCACCCGTTTGCGCAGCAGCCTGAGCCAGTCGCAGTTCCGGGTCCCGGCCGCGCAAATTGATCGTCATTTCGGCGCGCGCGATACCGGCCTTCTGGACGAGATCAAAGGGTTTGCCGGCATCGACCGCGCCGAGTTGGCGGGCATCGCCAACAAGCACAAGCCTGCGCGCGCCAACCAGATTGGCCAGCGTGACCAGACGCTCCTTGTCGCTGTTCGAGACCATCGAGGCCTCATCAAGGACGAGGACCCGGTCGCCCAATGCGGCTCTCGCCTCGGCCATCAAGCCAGGATTTCCAGGATGCTCCAGCATCGGTGCCCAGCGCTTGAGCAGGCGCGCCAAAGTCATCGACCGAATACCAGTGTCGCGCTCCAGCATCTGCACCAGAGTGTTCTGGACGGCGAGCCCGATGATCTCCTTGCCTTCCTCGCTGAGGATCTGCGCCACGGGCTTCAAAACACTGCTCTTGCCCGCACCGGCGACACCTTGGATGGCGATTGTCCGGTGGGACGAGCTGAGGATCAGGCGGGCGGCCGCTTCTTGGCCACCATTGAGTTCGATGCCGTGATTGATGGCAGCGACGGCCTTGACCCGTGCGCCTGCCTCATTGCTCCCGAGAAGGGGCGGCACGGCGTCCCTCCCGGCTTCGACCGCGGCGAGAATGCGATGCTCGCTCGCGAGCGCATCACGCGTGGTCAGCCAGCCCTTGTGTTCACCTGACCCTGGAACGAGTTCGCCCGAACGGACCAGCGAGCTGACCCGCTGCTCAATGGCGCCAATGGTTGTCGGCAGACCAAAATCCAGCGCCGATTTGAACAGGGCCTCGCGCGGAAAGGCCGCTTCGCGCTGTGAGAGGTGGCGTACCGCTGACGCTGTAGCCTGGGCTGCGGCGATGGTCTCGCGGTCTCGGCTGAGGACGTGAGCCGGGATCAGTGGATCGGCAGGATTGCCCCTGATGCGCTCGGCAAAGTCCCTGAGCCAGGCCCTGCCGCGCTCGATTAGGCTGGTGCCAGCCGCGGGTGTGTGCTGCGAGGAATGCGAGTGACCCTGTGCTCGTTCAATCATGGCCTGCAGGTTGAGCCCTGCTGCCCGGGCATGGTCCTGCCAATCCGCCGTCAGGGCGCCCCTATCGGCGACGGCTTGTTTGGCGCTGCGGGTATCGAGGGCAGCGATCTTGCCCGCTTCAAGGCCCGGGCCGCGGCGTGCGTCCAGAACCTCCTGTCGCCTTGTGGAGAAGGCCATGACCTGTTCGCGAGAAAAGCCCGCCGCCTCGAAGTTCCCGTGCTTGCCGACAGGACCGACTTCATAACCGAGCTTCTCGACCGAGAGACGGAAGCGCGCCATCGCCATGCTGTTGAGAAGGGTATTGAGTGACCAGAGCCGGTCGTTCTTCAGCGTCCGCCATTTGTCATCGGCACCTTTCGTGACGTTGGCGATGACGGCATGGAAATGGAGGTTGGGCTCCTGGTTGCGATTGGTATCGTGCTGGAACAGCGCCACGGTGAGATTGCCAGTCTGCACGGTCCGCACCTTCCCGTTTTCGACGAGACGCGTTTCTGCCGCATTCTTCTCGGCCCACTGGAGCGTTTCCACCACGGCCTCGCGGTAGGCCTCAATGATCCGCTTGTCGCCGCCGACGAGGGCGAGGACCGACCAGCTCTTTGGCAGGGAAAAGGTCAGATCGGTGCCGGCTCGGTGCTGGTTTTCGTGACCGACCCTGGTGCCATCCGGAAGCTCGCCCCTGAGGAGCTTGTCGAAGACTGCGGCATCGACCGCTCCGGAAAGGCCAAGGGTATCGGCTCCTGACCCAACCCATTGGCCTGAGCGATCCGCGTCTGCGCTTGCGTAATAATTGTCAGCAGCAAAGTAGCTGGCTGCGCCGGACGCGGACCGGACATTGGCAACCGAGAGCATGGCTTATGGTCCTTCAAGCAAGGTGCCCCCTTGCTGTGGTGCCCTCAAAGGTCGGGTTCGTAGAAGTCTTGCGCCCCGCTCTCGACGCCGCCCTCGAGCAGGTCTCGTTCGGCCCGTTCTCGGGGGCTCTGACTGTCCTGCGATCGTGGGACCGCGATTAGCTTCGGATCGCCTGAAGCTGGCTTGTTTCCTCGCGCCGACGCTTTTTCATCGAGGGATGGCTGCGTCTCATCGGTCGCTTCACTTCTGCCGGAAAGAAGCGGCCCGGGAGGCAAGGTTGTAGTCGGCCCAGAACTCGTGAGCGCTTCGGCCGATGTTTCGACCTGGGCTTGTTCGGGCGCTTCCCGCAAGACCTGTGCATGGGCTTTGGAGAACCGCTGCTCAGTCACATTCCCGGTCTCATCCGGCGTCCTGACAACACGCTGAAGGTCCAACTTCAACTGCTCGGGAACGACCGGCTTGCCGGCGCCGTCGTCATTCGCGGCTGGGGCGCCGTCGGCAGCTTCGGCAGGCAAGGAGGCCCATTCCGAGGGATCGACATTGGTCTCATCCGCCGCGTGTGCCCCGGGAGTAGGCCCAAATGCCCGCGCGATGAATCCCTCGGCCATCCGCGGCCAGCGGCGCGGGACAAGCGTGACCGGAGCGGCAGGAAATCCGTCGGGGAACTTGAGGTAACCGGAGAGCCTCGGCAGGTTCATGAACTGATCGGGCAGCAGCAACGGCTCAATCTGGCGACGGGGCGTCAGGCTGACGGCGTCGCGGGCATTGTTATAACCGTAGCTGTACCCTTCTTCCATGTCGCGGACCTGGCGATGACCGATGAAGTCGGAACACCAGGTTGCCGTTTCCCGGTCCGCAGTGGCGAGGATCAGCTTACTGCGCGCGAGCGACGACAAGGTCATCGCCATGTTCTCGCCGTAGACCTCCTTGAGCTTGGCAAAGGCATGGACGCCAGTGACGATCGCGCCGCCAAAATTGCGCGCGGTCTGCAGGCCTTTCTCCAGTGCGGGCAGTCGGTGCAACGCGCCCAGTTCGTCGATCAGAAACCAGACCCTGAGATCGGGCGTACGCTCCATGGTCATCAGCGTGTTCATGGCCGTGTCGAGCCACAAGGTAAGTAGCTGCGAACAGATCGACATGTCGACGTAGCGTGCGGAGAGGAACAGGATTGAGCCCGATTGGGAGCTGCCGCGGATCCAGTCCCGTACCGAAAAGCGCGGGCCTTTAGCGGGTAGCAGCTTCAGTGCCTTGGCGTTGGCGTTAAACACAGCGCGGATTGATTCTGCCATGCGCGCGGCTTCTGGCGCTGTCAGCGGATCGGCCATGGTGCCGCGCATAAGCTTGTGCACCTGCGCGAGGTCGGCGGTCATGAGGCGAGTGGCAAGCGCCTGGTTGCTGGCCTGACCGGTGCGCTGGAGATGCAGGCACATTTCCACGAAAAGCATGCGGGCTGCGAGCACCCAGAACTGCTCGGAACCACCGCCATCGTGCGGAACCAGCGCCTCAGCTGCGGCATGGAATTCGCCTTCGCTGGTGCAATCGTTGAATACGCTCCAGTTCGGACAACGGGCATCGAGCGGGTTCAGAATGATGTCGCGGGTCGGATCGTAGAAGGTCTCGATGAAGGCTCCGGTAAGATCGAAAACAACGGCGCGCTGTCCGCGTGCCCGGGCCTCGGCAAGCAGCTGGCTAAGGGCAACGGTCTTGCCGGTGCCAGTCGTACCGATCAGCATGGTATGGCTTTGCTCGAGACGCCACGGCCAGGAGACGCCCGCGAGATGTGCCGGACTGTAGAAGCCGGCTTCCTCGGTCGCAGCTGTGCCTGCCAAACGCCATTTCCACCCTAGCGCTGCGTGCAGTTCGCGGGCACGTTCGGCGCGATTGTGCCGGTCGATCTCCGCTTCGAGTTCGTCCAGCGTGACGAGCATCGCCCCACGCTCGTGCTTACGCTCCTTGGACTTGCCTCCGAACCGCTCGGCGAACCACCAGAAGGCAGCAAAGGCCGGGATCAGGACAAGCGCCGAAAGCCCGATGCCGCGCCGGATGGCGGCGCCGAGTGCACTCCAGGCTTCGCGCATGGGCGGAAAATCGCGCACGACATTGAAAGGAATGCGGACAGTTCCGCCACCGGCCAATTTGAGTTCCACCAGCTTGCCGGGATCGAACTCCATGAACGCGTAGCCGGAGGCATAGACATGCATCCAGGCGAGATAGACCTGGTGATCGGTGAGCGTCGACGTCACCTCGAGATAGCAAAGCCAGGCGGTGACGAGGAAGGTCACCAGCAGGGGGCCTTTGAGCCCCGCTGCGAACATGAAACCGAAATGTCCGAGGAGCTGGCTGCCGCGGGTGAAATTGAGGAGATTACGCTTCATCGCTGCCTCCTTCGGGTGTGGAGGCGCTGATCCCGAGACGGGCGAGACGACGATTGTAGGCTTCGTGCGTGCGCTGCCTCAACGAACCATCGGTATGGCTGGCCAGAAGCGCATCCAGGGCAACCGTGATGAAGAGGTTCTGCCGTAACGGGTCGAGGGCCGCAGGCCGCTTTCGCGCTTCGTTTTCACGCTGCCATGCGTCGATCAACTGGTCGCGAATGACGATGCTGACGGAGACCTGCTGGTCCCGGGCCTTGCCCTTTATCCAGTCAGCAAGTGGGCGGGGAACGTAGGTCTGAAGACTGAGATGCCGATCCATGTTCGGGGGTCCTATTGACCCTTGCGAACCTGGCTTGATCTTGCGGAAGACAGGAATGAGAATAAATCAGGAACATAAGCCCGTCAATCGCGGAATGTGCAAATACTATCAATGGTTTGACTGGCTTCGATTTGCCCGCAAATCGCGAATCTGAAGCATGCTTCACGATTGAATTGGTTTGACACTAGCCATGAAATTTCGCCTATCACTCTGAAATACCTTCCTTAAATCCAGCAGTGTCACTGCGTACGGTGTGCTCAGTCTACCAAGCTGCGAGTGGGTGATCCGGTCACTTCGCCGTACATGCAGGAGGGAATGAAGGGCCCTCGATAGCGCGGAGCCAAAGCGCGTGCGGGTGCCGATGTCCGCGCTCCGCTCATCGGGCCTGCTTATGGATCGAAGCGAGCCGACGGCGAGCAAAATAAAAGGGCAGGAACCGTTACCGGCTCCCACCCTTTTCGGAGTCAGAATTCATCCAGCATCAATCCGTGAATAGTGTGGACGACACGTGCTGCCAGGTGTGCTGGCAGAGCGCAGTAGTCGCCTTCGTCGAGGGCGATATATCCGAGCTCTTCGTCTTCCACGATGTGCTGATCGAAGTAGCTGTGCAGTGCCCGGCGCTCGGCGAGTTCCAGGGCCTCGAAATAGCTGCGGGGTGAAGCGCTGCAAGGTGCGAAATAAGCCATGATGATCCTCCTGAGGTTGTCTCGAACGACAGAAGGAAGTGCGATGTTCGTGCGCATGCCGGGTCAGGGACCGCGCTCCTGCGCGGCCGCGCCAGCGGCGGTGGGGGAAACGATTTTGTCGGGGGAGGGATTCATCCCTTCTTCGGCAAAATGGTGGGGCCCTGCCGTCCTTGAGGCGGCATGTGGACGGACATCATACTGGGCAATCCGTGAGCCAGCCCCTCTACCCTCTCGGTTGGAACCGGACGGTTGTGGGCTGGCACGCTTTTCCTGTTTTCCTACACCCTGCGCGCGGTGGCAGAAGTGCTCTCGAGGGATCACAAACCAAGGGGGCGGAAAGGACTGACATGCCCCGCAAAAGCAATCCGGTTGATGCCTTGAAGAAGCTCCGGGAACAGCGCGACGAACTGGCGGCCAAGGAAGCAAAGCTTCGCGACGAAGCGGCGATTGTCCTTGGCCACATTCTGATCGAGTGCGGCGCCGAGACGATCGAACCAGCGCAACTGCGTCAGATCGTCCGAGGAGCAATGGCACTCGGGATCGATGAAACGCTGAAGCGGATAGCTCCCGCGTAAGCCCAACCCGGCGGCGGCAAGGGGTTCGATGCCCCTGGCCGCCGCATCGCCGGCGTACAAAAGAAAAGGCCCCGATGGCGTCTGCCACCGGGGCCTTGTCGTAGGGTGAGGACATTCAGTCCTCGTCGATATCGGGAGCACCTTCGTTGCTGCCGGAACGGCCCTTGGTGAGGAAGTCGACCTTGTCGGCGATGATCTCGCAGCCGTAGCGCTTGGCGCCGCTCTGATCTTCCCACTGGGTGTAGTGGATGCGCCCTTCGACCGTCACGAGCTGGCCCTTGGTGCAGTACTTGGCGACGTTCTGGCCAAGGCCGTTGAAGCAGGTGATCCGGTGGAATTCGCTGTCCTTGGCGGTGTAGCCGTTTTCGTCCTTGTAGGTCTTGCCATCCTTGCGGGCGGGACGGTCGGTCACGACCGAGATCGAGGTGATGCTGGTTCCACCCTGGGTGGTGCGGGTCTCGGGGTCGCGAGCGATGCGGCCAACGAGGATAACGAGATTGGTCATGGGCTTTCTCCTGTTCGAGCATTCCGGGTCCATCCCGGCTGCAAAACCCGAGCAGAAGCGCCCCATGGCGAAGCGCACCGAAGGGGAACCCGGAACTGGTTCGGGTGGTGCGGGCAGCCGGGCACAGCCCGGCAACTCGGCCGGACCTGATCCGGGTTGCGCGTCTCGACGGGGGGTGATTCAGGGACAGGTTTGCATTGAAGCCGGGTGGAGCTGGATGCCTTGAACAGGTTTGCCCTGCCTCGTTTCCCTTCGGTCTTGGCCGGATTATCCACCCTGGCCCTCCACCGGAGAACCCCCTCTCAGATCACGGTAGGGACCGCTCCGCCAGCAGGTGGCGCACTCCTGGACGCAACTGCTTCGCCGGGGGCAGGCATATTGATTGTCACCCCTTCAGCGCCGTCCAGAGGGTTGCCTCGAAGCATCCAGGCCTGCGGCGTGATCAAGCGCGCCCAGTCAGAAAAGGAGGGGATCGTGCCCAAGTCTTCGCGCACGTGCTGCTCGCCGACCAGACGCACCGGAACGACCCGGCCATCGGCATTGACGAGTGTCTCGCCGAAGATCGCCTCCAGCATGAATATCCCCTCGGCATGGTGCCGCAGCGCGCGGTGCCGAGGGTCTGCCAGGATTGCCTTGGACTGGTCGAACCACTGGTGCAGCGGGAGATAGTCATCGACCGTGCCGCCCCATTTCCGGACCGACGAGAGGGCGTGGTAATAGCAGTGGGCCATGCCTAGTCTCCTAGAGCTCAGTCGAGTGATCGTCGGTCGCGGTGAAGCGCAGGCTGCAGTCGAGCACGAAGGTCGCTTCAGCCACATCGATCACAAGTTCGCCGCAGGCACCGTCGTTGATCTCCCAGCCAGGGTGGTGACGTTCGAGCGCCAGATAGGTCAGCTGCTCGAGAGCCTGCCCGAGTGAGTGCAGCTCTGCGGAACCGGTACGATCAGCTTTGTCAGCTTCGCCTTCCAGCAGGGTGACATCCGGGCAAGGCATCGGCGCGCCAGTTGCATCCAGACAGACACATTCCTCAACGGCGCCGCTGTCGCCGCATCCGTCGAAACGAATCTCGATCCGGGCAATCCCAGCGTCCTGCAAGTGCGGAAGAATGGCTGTCTTGAGCTGCTGAATCTCTTCGACCACCTGGGTTTGCCGCTCGGCCTGGCGAACGGCAAAGTCGGCCATCACAGCCTCGATATCGATCATGGAATGCCTCCTGTAGAACGGAGCCAAGAACCATTCGCTGGCTCCAACCGACAGGCGCACGCCTTTCCTCTGATGGACGACGCCAGCGCCGATCCGGCGCTGGCGCGAAGACTGACAGGGCCTTAGTCGGTCTTGGCCGATGTGTTCTTCGGATTGGTGCCGAGGGGTCCGCGGCGATCGACCACGGTGATCCGCCGAGCCTTGGCGTCGATCACCAGGCGTTCGAGTACGCCATTACCCGGGAACGCGATGACGTAGCGCGGATCGAGGGAGAGCATCCGCTCGTTGCGCTTGAAGCCGGCACGGGCGCCCAGGCGCATATCAAGCGAGAATGTCACCTGCGGAATGCCGCGACGTTCGGCCCAGCTCGAAGCCAGGCGGTCGACGCCCTTGGTGTCGCCGCCATGGATGAGCACCATGTCCGGCACGCGGTCGCGGACCTTGTCGAGCGTGGCCCAGACATTGTTGCCGAAGGTCAGCGCATCGTCTTCGGAAGCATGACGGGTGCGCCCTCCGGCGAACACGACGGGGGTTCCTTCGGGCACGGCCGCACGACGTTTGGCTTCGGCGCGGGCGCGGAGGAAGTCGCGACCTTCGACGAGTGCCGAGGTGAGCATTGCACTGTGATTGAAGCGCGAACTGGAGACTGGCTTCCAGGAGGAACCGAACTCGTTGAAATATAGGCTTGCTGCGACCTCGCGCATTTCTTCGAGCGCCAGCATGGCGCCTTCGGCACACTGCGCCCGCTCGACCTGGGTCTCGAGTTCATGGGTGTGGACCTCGGATCCATCGGCCGTAGCAATCAGCGCGCGGACCTCGTCGGTCGCCCGGTCGAGGGCAGTCGATTTGCGTTCCGCCGAGCGATGGAAGATGTTGACGAAGGCCCAGCCAAGATCCTCGGCATCGGCTTCAAGCGCAGTCCCGGACACCATGGCAAAAAGATCGGACCAGACCGCTTCGAGGGTGTGGACGACCGCCTCCCGGACTGGGAAATCGCTGGTCGATACGGGAGCAGGTCCAATCGAGAAGCCGGCGAGATCGAGCCCGGCGAGTTGGTCGGCGAATGACGTATGCATGGGATTGTCCTCCTGACTGGCGTGAGGCCGACGCACCCGCTCATGGCTGCGCCAGCGAGAGCCCGTCAGGGCCAGCATTCAGGCAGGTTTGCGCACCCGTCAGGGGGAAACCCGCGCGGGCGGGCTGGCGCGGGCAGGCCTTGAGCCCGAAGGGCGAAGGCCAACACGGGCCCGCCCACGCCGGGTTGCGCAAGACTGGCGGCTGGCCCAGGGCCTCTCTCGCATGGCGCCAGACCATGGGCGGTCGGAACAGATCCATAGGCAGGGGTACGCCCTATGCTTCATCCATGCACCACCCCAGCTCGGCTCAAGCCGCTCGCTTGGCGTAGACACCCTCTCCGTTCGACATATGCCCGAGACAGTCATATTCGCCGAACACGGCATCGAAGCGGGATGCGATCTGGGACAGCCAGCGCTGTGCCCGCGGTGAACGAGCCGTGCGCCAATCGGCGTCCCAATAGGCGCCGTCATCGCGTTCGACGATCCAGACCGCCACCAGCCCGCCGTAGACCGATACGCCGAAATCCGCATAGGCATTGCGCATGAGGATCCGGTCTTCCCGACCGCGCCATCCGTCGTGCGGGATCAGCGACGGGAAGGCTCGGCCGGCCCGTTCGCGCAGGTCGTCACGCAGCCACTCGTATTCGAATTCCCATTCGTCCTCGGCTTCAACCTCGAGCACTGTGAAGGCGACGATTGCGCCGCTGGGATAGCTGACTGATCGGCCCATGGCATCCTCCCTCAGGCCGCAAGCACAGCATCGTCCGACGCGTCGTCAAACTGTTCGGGCGTGACCCTTCCGCCAAGCTTCAGTAGCAGGGTCGACGCCTCCTCGGCCTTGGCCGCAGCCGTCAGGATGGCGCGGTCATCGTCTTTCAGAAGCTTGAGCCAATGCTCGATGTAGCTTGCGTGGCTGTCGAGGTGCGTGACCGGCAGCCCCAGCTCAGCGCCGAGCATGGCGCTCGATAGCTCGGCTACCAGTTCCTCGGCGGCATATGCCGCCGTGCCGAAGCGGTTCTTGAGGTCACGTCCCAGGCGGTTGGCATGGCCGGTCCAGTGCGACAGCTCGTGGGCGAGCGTGGCATAGTAGTGGTCGAAGCCGGAAAACAGGCTCGTCGGCGGCATCGTGACACGATCAGCAGTGGGTTCGTAATAGGCTTCAGAGCCTTGGTGGCGCAGATTGACGGGGATGGCGGCGAAGAAGGCGTCGAGTTCGGCCTCGCGCCCTTCAGGCTCGACCAGCTCCAACGTTGCAGCCGGATAGAAGCGCTCGGGCAGACCTTCGACCTGATCTGCATTGAAGACCGGATAGGCCTTCAGCACTCGGCGAGCCTCGTCGGTCTTTTCGCCGGTATCGGGAGCCTCCACCTCCTTGGTGTAGCTCTTGTAGAAGATCGCGATGGTCGACTTCTCGCCCTTGCGGACCTGCGCGCCAAGCGACTTGGCTTGGTTATACGTCATCCAGAACGGTGAGGCATAGCCGCACATGTCGGCGACCATCCACAACCAGAACACATTCATGCCTCGGTACGGAATCCCGCAGGCCCGTAGGGGCCGCGAAACGGGCACGCCGCGCCACGGCTTGATCCACGGCTTCGTGCCAGCCTCCAGACGCGCGATGATTTCCTGGGTGATGCGGGCGGCGGGTGACAAGCCGCTGCTCTGTCCCTTGCGATAGGCCATGATGGTTCTCCTGATCTTGGCATCTGGTCAGTCGGCAACGGGTTCGCCGGTCAGTGCCACAGGGTCCCGAGCCCCCTCTGCTCTCCTGCCAAAAAGGAAGCGGCCCTCCGGCGTAAGCCGAAGGACCGCTTCTCGAGGTGCGAGTGGCCTTGCCTGTCAGGAGGAGGTCAGGCGGCCAGCTCGCGGGGAGACTGATGTTCGGTATCGACACCGGGCCCAGCGTCAGTGGCGTCAATCTCGGGCTCGCCAGCATCCGGCGCAGCGGGAGCGAACCGCATGACCTCAGGCACCCAGGCCAGGGCCTTCTCGCGGACCTCGACCTCAGTGATGTAGGTGCCGGCGAAGACGCGCTCGGCGCTCATCGCCAGGTCACCCTTCTTGACCGAGGCAAAGCGCGAGGAAAGCTCGAGACCGCCGACATCGGTCAGCGCATCGAGGATCACCTGCTTCGACACCCGATCGAAGTAATTGGCCGCCGTCGGGCGCCACCACTGCGCTATGTCGATGCCGATCAGCCTACCGAGGTGATCCTGGAATCGCAGCTGACGCTCGCCCGCCATGTTGAGGCTCGCCTCGAGCGACCGGGCTACGACATAGCCAAGCCATGCGGCACGGGCTTCATCGGGCAGCGCGCGAAACAGGTCGAAGCGGGAGGTCGCGTCGGCGCCCGTGCGCCAGCTTTCGTCGAGACCCGACCTGAGTTCGGCGAGCGCGCTGCTGGCCGGAGCATCCTTGGCTTCGAAGCCAAGGATCGGCCCTGCCGGAACTGGCGCGCGCAACGTGGTAGCTGCCCGCGACCGCCAATCATGCGTATCGGCATCAGCCAGCGTAAAGATCATGACATCGAGCGCAAGCCCGGGATCAGAGGCAACATGCAGTGCCAGTACATCACGGCGCTGCATGGCCAACTCATCGACCAGGCGCTTGGACAAGGTGGTCCGGCGCTTGTCCGAGCCGTCGTCCGCCGGAATGACTTCGATTCCGCATTCGCCTTCATCGGGTTCAGCCTGCCTCTCACCATAGAAGACCGGCTGGAGTGCCGGCGTGCCATCGCGCGAAAGGACCAGGACCATGCCTGCCTCGGCCTTGAGCTCGGGTGCAATGACGGGCGGGCGTGCGCGGATTTCCTGACATTCGCGTTCGATGGCCTCGATGGCCGCTTCGGCCGCTGCCACGGCCTCCTCGGCGCTGTGCTCATCTTCGAGGATCGCCGCGTGCTCGTCATAGGAGGCATCGAGTTCGTCGAGCCTCGCCAGTTCCGCTTCGGTGAGCGGCGCCGGTTCGGCAGGAAGCCGGACCAGCCCTTCGACGAGGTCGTGGCTGGCATAGGGATCGAGCGTCGGCTTGACCCAGGCGAGACCCTGCTCGGCGGCCAAGGCTCTCGCTTGCTCTTCCATCTTCGCCGCCGCAAGGCTTTCGAGCAAGGCGACATCCACCCAGGATTCGCTGTCGTCGTCATCGAACAGTTCGCGTTCGATCCGGCCGCCGGCGGCGATGTAGGCATCGCGACCAACGAGCCGGGCGCGCGGATCGCTGCCCCGGACAGTCCCGGAGAGGACCATTCGCCGAATGCTGTCGGGATTTGGCGCATAGTATGCCGAGGAAACCTGCTCGAAGACGCGTGCCTGGATTTCCTGATCCGAGGTGGCACCGAACGCTTTGGCGATATCGAGAGTTATCTGACCCGCGGCAAGCGCCTCGAACACCACCGGCGCAAGCTTCGCGAGACGCAGGCGCCCCTCGACAAAACGAACCGCCAGGCCGAAACGTCGGGCAACATCTTCGACTGTCGCACCGCCTGCCACGAGCGCGGCAAAGGCCTGTGCTTCATCGGCGGGGTTCATGGCGAGGCGGTGGAAGTTCTCCGCGAGGCTGGTCTCGACCACGGCTTCGGCACTGTCTTCGAGCACGAGGCACGTGACTTCGTGATCGCGGGCGAGAAGCTTCTCGTCCGCGAGCGCAAGCATCGCGCGGCGGCGACGCTCGCCGGCTTCGACCTCGAACTTGCCCTTGGCAGTAGGCCTAACGATGAGATTCTGCAGCAGGCCGCGGGCTGCGATGCTCGCTTTGAGTTCGGCATCTGCAGCCGGATCGCTGTGACGGCGGACATTGCGGGGAGACTGGACGAGTTTGTTCAGAGGGATCGACTTGATCATGGGACACACTCCTGATTGTGAGCCCGGTGCATCGACCTTCGACGCCCAAATGGCTCAATCAGGGCAAAGCCCACTCCTCTCTGGTGCATCCGCAGCAAATCTCACTACTGCCCCAAAAGCAGGGACTTACCTGAACGTTCCCAACGTTGGCCCTGACTGCATTTTTGAGAGGTAGACCGAGGTGCGAGCTCATCCAGTGGTTGCGATAATTGTCTCGATGTCTATCCCGTGCGCTAGGATAGAAAATCATGTCGATGAGTGTAACGCAGCAGAAACGGAATGACGCGGCTGAGAGCAGTTTGCGCGACCTGTTTGCGCGCTTCGAATCCGATGGATCAGCCGTCGAGGTCAACTTCAGGCAGCTTCTCAGTTCGGATGGTGGCACGAGCAAGAGTGCGCATGGGATTCATCCATACCCTGCGAAACTGCTCGTAAATATCCCTCAGTTTTTCCTCGCTGCAATACCAACTGTAGCCGGGAGTGCGCTGCTCGATCCTTTCTGCGGTTCCGGGACGGTGCTTTACGAGGGAGCCCTGGCCGGCCTGCGCCCCATTGGCTCAGACTCAAATCCATTAGCCCGTCTGATCACTCAGGCTAAGCTTACACCGATCGATCGGGAGGTCGCTCGGCGTCAACTCGACGAGGTGATGGCGGCTTATCCTTTGGTGTCGCCAACGATTCCGGATGTCGTAAACCGGGACTACTGGTTCTCGGAAAGGATCTCGGATTGCTTGGGAAGATTGAAGACGGCAATTGAGTGCAGCGTATCTGCACAGCATCGACCGGTGTTCGACGTCAGCTTCTCTGCGACTGTGAGACGCGTCAGCTACGCTGATCCGAGACTGTCAGTCCCGGTGAAGATTAATCCGGATCGAAGTGCGAGATACGGGGCAAAGGGGGACGAGGTCATTCGCCGTCTAGGTCGGCTCGCCAAAATCGATGTTGGAGCAGTGTTTTGGAGCATCACCAACCAAAACATCCAGCGCTGCCTTGAGCTAGGGCAAGGATTTGTACTCGATCAGCCGGAAATTTTCTCCGATGCACGGTCACTAGGGCTGGCTGACGCTTCGGTGGGCCTCGCAATTACGTCGCCGCCCTATGTTGGGGCGCAGAAGTACGTGCGGGCATCCAGTCTGTCGCTTGGGTGGCTAGGCCTGACACCAGATTGTAAACTGCGCCCTATAGAGCAACAGTCAATTGGGCGAGAGCACCTTACTGCTAAGGAAGAGCTCGCGCCTTCGGGGACAGGTCTGGCAGAGGCCGATTGTCTCCTAGACGAGATCGTTGAGCGTAATCCGCTTCGTGCGCGGATTGCACAGCGCTACCTGCTAGAGATGCGAGATGCCTTGTCGGAGCTTTCGCGTACAATGAGGCATGACGGTCGCTTGATCCTCGTGGTCGGGCCAAATCTTGTTGCAGGCCTCGAGTTTCCGACACCGCTCTTCCTGCAAAAAATTGCTGAGAGTTTCGGCTTCTCCACTCAACTTCATCTCATCGACTCCATAGATTCGCGGGGCCTGATGACGAAGCGCAATCGCACTGCGGGACTCATCCAGCAAGAATCCGTCTTCCTCTTAAAGCGGGTGCGTGCCGGTGCGTAAAAGTCCTCGCCACGATCCAATCACCGATGAGCTGCAGTCGAAGATTAAGACCTTGCACAGCTCGATTTGGGAGCGAAGGGCAGACTGGCCTGAGGTACTCGACTGGCTCAACCAGTTCGAGGAGCACGACGATCCCGACGCAGATGAGCAGCTACAGGCGCTTCGACTGCTTTCAAGCTTCATGTATTTCGGGGTTAATGAGATGCGAGCCCTGCTCCGATCGCTCTTCCGTGACACTTTCCGTCCGCAGGTTGCCAAGGAGGTGCGCGCCGGACTGCATCCATCCACTACCCTTAGCATTGTGGGCAGCATGGTCGACGTAGAGCTGCGACACACGCGCTTCGTATCGCTTGGCAACCCCTCGGAGAGCAGCGCTCTCCTACTCTACTACTTCCGGCAAGAAAATCTCCTGCCCAAGAACCTTTTCTTACACGGTTCGGATATATTTGATCTTTCAGATATCGGGTCCGATGTTGGACTAAAGGTCCAGGACACCAGCATAACTCGTTACGTTTTCATCGATGATCTGTGCGGCTCAGGACATCAGGGCCGGGAGTATTCTGATCGGATTGTGAAACCACTCAAGAGCATAAAGCCAGATGTGAAGACCTACTACTATCCGATTTTTGGGCTGTCCGACGGGATCCAATATCTACGCACGCACTCGACTTTCGATGAGGTCTATCCCGTGGTTGAACTTGACCCAACATTTCGCGCTTTCGCGACGGATTCTCGTCTCTACGTCGAGCCCGAGATCGCCCCGCTTCGGTTGCCAACGGAAGCTACATGTCGACGCTACGGAAGCCAACTGGTGCCTGCACATCCTTTGGGTTGGGAGGACGGCCAACTCTACATTGGCTTCGCGCATAATACGCCTGATAATAGTCTTCCAATATTCTGGTGCGACCATACCAGTCCAAAACCCTGGCGACCAATCTTCCGCAGATATCCTAAGGTCTCTTGGTGATGGCCGGAGTAGCACCAAGCAACCCATTCAGCCTGACGAAGGCCAACGATCTGAGTGACGACCAGATTCAGGAGCTTTGGGTAGACATTGCGCCGCCAGAAAGCCCGGATTCGCTGTTCAGCGCCGGTAGGTTCGCATCCCCGATGCCGACGTTCATCTTGGGAAGCAAGGGTAGCGGCAAGACGCACCTAATGCGCTACGCGTCCTTTTCTTTGCAGAAGAAGCGGTTTGAAAGGGATAGTCTAAGGCCTCTCTCGGGTGCGCGGCTTGATGGCTACGTAGGGATTTACACCCTATGCAGCGGGCTAGAAACCGGCCGTTTCCAAGGCAAAGGCCAGTCCGACGAGGCTTGGCTCGAGGTGTTCTCCTATTATCTCGAGCTTTCGCTCGGGATCGCAGCGCTCTCGGTAATTGACGATCTACTGGAT
>NZ_CAVK010000234.1 GCF_000382885.1 Sphingobium indicum BiD32 | reverse complement strand
GGTGCGCGGGTCTGGATCGCGATGGGCCAGACCGATATGCGCAAGGGGATGCAGGGACTGGCGCTTCTGGTCCAGCAGGGTTTGAAGCGCGATCCTCACGGCGGTGACCTGTTCGTGTTCCGGGGCCGTGCCGGTTCGCTGGTGAAGATCATCTGGCACGACGGGATTGGCATGTCGCTTTACGCCAAGCGGCTCGAGAAGGGCCGGTTCGTATGGCCTTCGGCAAAGGACGGCATGGTGTCGCTGACGGGCTCTCAACTGGCCTGCCTGCTGGAAGGGATAGACTGGCGTAATCCGCAGTATTCATGGCGTCCGCAGAGCGCCGGATAGGGCTTCTACTTTCTTCGTTGCACTTGCATTTTCCGCTTCATTTGTGCGGTTTTCTGTGATTCCATCATGGTCATGGAAGCGACCGTTTCGCCTTTCCCGGACGATGTTGAAGCGCTCAAGGCGCTGCTCGCGACAGCGACCCAGCGGGCGGATGACGCCGAGGCCAAGTTGGCCAACGCCCATGCCCGGGAGAGTGCGACCGAAGCGGTCATCGCCCACCTCAAGTTGCAGATCGCCAAGCTCAGGCGCGAGCAGTATGGCGCCAGCGCCGAACGCACCCGCCGCCTGCTCGATCAGATGGAACTGCAGCTCGAAGATCTCGAGGCCGATGCCGCCGAAGACGACCTGGTGGCTGAAGTCGCGGCCGCGAAGACGGCGACCGTCACCGCCTTCGAGCGCAAGCGACCGGTCAGGAAGCCGTTTCCCGAGCACCTGCCACGCGAGCGTGTCGTCGTCCCGGCACCGTGCTCATGCCCGGCCTGCGGCGGCGGCCGGTTGTCCAAGCTTGGCGAGGACGTGACCGAGACGCTCGAGGTGATCCCGCGAGCCTGGAAGGTCATCCAGACGGTACGTGAGAAGTTCTCCTGCCGGGACTGCGAGAAGATTACCCAGCCACCGGCCCCCTTCCACGTCGTGCCGCGTGGCTGGGCGGGCCCCAGTTTCCTCGCCATGCTGCTGTTTGAGAAGTACGGGCAGCACTAGCCCCTCAACCGTCAGGCCGAGCGCTTCGCTCGTGAAGGAGTGCCGCTGAGCACCTCGACGCTCGCCGACCAGGTCGGGGCAGCCGCATTCGCGCTGATGCCGCTTTACCGGCTGATCGAGGCCCATGTCATGGCCGCCGAGCGATTGCACGGCGATGACACCACCGTGCCGGTCATGGCCAAGGGCAAGACCGATACGGCCCGATTGTGGGTCTACGTGCGCGATGACCGGCCTTTCGCCGGCACCGATCCGCCGGCGGCGCTGTTCCACTACTCGCGCGACCGGCGCGGCGAGCATCCCCGAACACACCTCGCGCTCTGGTCAGGCATCCTGCAGGCCGACGCCTATGGCGGCTACGGCGAGCTGTATGCGCCCAACCGTCAGCCTGGCCCGGTGCTCGAGGCTGGCTGCTTTGCTCACGCAAGGCGCAAGTTTTTCGAGCTGGCCGACGTCGCCGCTGCGGCGCGTAGGAAGAGCCGCAACGAACGGGCCGGTATGATCTATCCGATCGCGCTCGAGGCGGTGCAGCGACTCGATGCCCTGTTCGACATTGAGCGCGGCATCAACGGCAAGAGTGCCGCCGAACGGCTCGCGATACGCCAGGAACTGAGCGCGCCACTCATCGCCGAGTTGCATGAATGGCTTACCAGCCAGTTCGCCAAGCTGTCGCGCAACCACGATCTCGCCAAGGCCATAAACTACATGCTGCGCCGCTGGCATGCGTTCACCCGGTTCCTCGAGGATGGGCGCGTCTGCATCACGAACAACGCCGCTGAACGGGCTCTGCGCTGCGTGCCACTCGGCAGGAAGGCGTGGCTGTTCTGCGGTTCCGACCGTGGCGGCCAACGCGCCGCCATCCTTTACACGCTCATCCAGACCGCACGACTCAACGATGTCGATCCGCAGGCCTGGCTAGCCGACGTCCTCGCACGTATCGCCGACCATCCTGTGCAGCGGCTCGACGACCTGCTCCCCTGGAACTGGCGCAAAGACGACAACGTGCTATCGCAGGCGGCATGACCGCCAGGACTGCCGTCGACAGCTTTACCCAGATCGCCACCGTGCGGATCGACCTCAAGGATTCCGACCCGCCGATCTGGCGCATGGTCGAAGTGCCGACTTCGATCACCCTCAAGGTTCTGCACGATATTGTCCAAGTCACGATGGGCTGGTTCGATTATCACCTCTGGGAGATGGACATAGGCGGCCAGACCTACGGCCTGCCCATTGACGAAGACTGGGGCACCGCGCCGCGCAAGCCGGCTTCCCGCACGCGACTGCGCGATGTCCTCGCACCGGGCTCGACTCGGATCGACTATACCTACGACTTCGGCGATAACTGGGAACACACCCTCATCGTCACCGACGTGCGCGCCGGCGATGTCGGCACCGGCTATCCTCGCTACATCGCCGGCGAGCGCGACTGCCCACCCGAAGACTGCGGCGGAATCTCCGGCTTCTACGAAATGCTCGAAGCGCAGGCCGACCCGGATCATCCCGATCATGCCGAAATCCATGAATGGCTCGATGGCTACAACCCCGACGAATTGGACGTCTTCCCTATCGAAGTCGCCCTCGGCCGCATTGCGGCACGTCGCAACGCTGCAGCAAAACGTATCATCAAGCCCGCAAACGACTGACCAAATCCAGCGCGGCCTTCACCGGATGGCTAC
>NZ_CAVK010000235.1:690-3719 GCF_000382885.1 Sphingobium indicum BiD32 | reverse complement strand
CAGCCCCACGAAAATACGTCAATTTCCTCAACCTCGGCCGACTGCAATTGCAAGGCCCGCGCATAGCCGCTCCACGCGGCGCGCGTGGACCATGCTTTGGCCACCGGACTGACGATAATCCGGGCATCGAGACGGGCAATCGCGGCTGTCGCGGCCGCTATCGCCGTGACCATTTTTGGGGTATAGTCGGGACCGTATCGGATGGGCGAGGGCCGGTTTTCCATAGCCAATAGTGAACTGAAACGACCTCTCGGTAAAGCATGCCCGGACGCATAGTGTTGATAATGGATCGTTATCAACACCCTATACATTGGAAAGTGGGCGCGCTATCCCTCGGCGCATGAGCGCGCTCCCGCCTGAAACTCTTCCTTCCGGGCCGCCAGCGGCCTTGCCGCCCCCCTCGGCCGATGTCGGGGAGGTTGTCGACGATGTGCGCGCGCTCGCCGGAACCGTGCGGGAGATCAAGGCTGAGCTGATCGAGGCGGCCGTGCGGGCCTGGTCGCACAACACGCGTCGCGCCTTCCGCTCGGATCTGAAAATTTGGGGAGCGTGGTGCCGTCGCCGGCGTCTCGATCCGCCGAAGGCGGAGGTCAGCGCCGTGGCGGCCTATATCCGCCAGATCGCCGGGATTGACGCCTCGGCCGAAAAGGTCCGCGCGATGGCGACGATCGAACGCTACATCGTCAACATTGGCTGGGCCTATCGTATGGCGGGCCTGCCCGATCCCACCGCCGGGGAGCTGGTCACGCTCGAAATGAAAGCGGCGCGCAAGACAGTGGGCGTGCGCCAGAAGCAGGCCCGCGCGATCCGCTTCAAGGGCGACATTGCCGATTTTGATTCACCGCCCTCCGGCGTGTGCCTCGCCCATCTTCTCAAGGCTGTCCGGCGCGATCTGCTGGGCTATCGCGACGCGGCGCTGCTGCGCGTGGCCTATGACAGCGCTGGGCGCCGCTCGGAGTTGGTGGCGATCGCCGTCGACCATATCCACGGGCCGGATGCGGACGGGGCAGGGGCCTTGTTCATTCCGACAAGCAAGACAGATCGCGAAGGGGAGGGGGCCTGGGCCTATCTTGCGCCCCCGACGATGCAGGCGATCGCGCGCTGGCGCGCGGCCGCGCATATCGACAAGGGGCCGTTGTTCCGGCGCGTCGAGACGCATTTTGACGGGACGGTCGCGGCGATCGGGCGCAGGGCGCTGCATCCCAACAGCATCACGCTCATTTACAGGCGGTTGATCCGCGCGGCCCATGCGAAGAAGCTGCTCGGCGAGATGTCGAACGCCGAGCTTGAGCGCTGGGTGACGGCGGTGTCGTCGCATTCGATCCGGGTCGGGGTGGCACAGGACAACTTTGCTGCCGCTGAAAGTCTGCCGGCGATCATGCAGGCCTATCGCTGGCGTGATCCCAAGACCGTCATGCGATATGGCGCGAAGCTTGCCGCAAAAGGTGGAGCAGGCGCCCGCATGGCGAAGCGCTTTGCGACTGCATAGAAATCCGCCATGCTCAGGGTGTTGGTTGGGTTTGGACACATCTAGCTGGACTATCCGAATGACGGTTCGGTTCATTCTGGCGATCGGAGATATTTGATACCAGAGCGCCGCTGGATAGCGAGCTATGGAAGGTGTTCGTTTCACGTCGATTACTGGTTTGCATCGATATCAGAAATGATTTTCCCGGCTTCTGCAAAGGCAGTATTGGCGGCGGGCACGCTGGCTTAGATAGCGATTTGCATGGGCACTTACGTCAACTCGTCGCGCGTGAAGCCGCCACCGGTCAAGCCGGCGCGGACATGGAGTGCAGACTCTTCCCAACGGCCGAGGCTGGCGGCAAACGCCAGCACAAGTAGGCGCCGGATATGGTCATCGAGCCCGGTGCGGCCTGGATTTCATTCCAGGCGATACGTGTAATCATCGCCTAGAAATCGCTATTGCACGATGTGCAATTGGCGAGCGAGCGGTCCACCCATTCGTCGCCCAAAACACGACGACGATTGAGCAGGCCAGCCTCGAGTGGTAGCCTTTTCATCGGGCTCCGGCAGTACGAAGCTTCTGAGCGCGGACGGCAGCGCTGCGGGCGCCTCGAGTGACGGCAGATGCGCTGAGTCCCGTTTGAGATGGCGTTTCCCTGCGATAGAAGAGAGCGGTGACTGCATCCCGAATTCTGGACCGTTTTGAGCTGGAAAATTCCAATTATGATCGGGTGTAGTTTATGAAGGAGCCGGACGCTGCCTCGGACTGGTAACAATCAGGGAAGCACGTCATGCCGGATAAACCGAAGACGCCCACATAATAGTCATTCTGTCGAACAACTCGCCCCTTAGCGCCGACGTGCGGTTATCGTAAATCTTAGTGCTTATATCGTCTCCAAAGGTAGGCCGACATAATTTTCGGCCAACGATCGCTGCGCTGTTATCGAGCCGCGGATGTAATCCAGCTCCGCCATCTGGATGCGACGATCGAACCCATCCATGTTGGGAAAGCGGTGCGTGATAGACGTAAACCACCACGAAAAGCGCTCCGCCTTCCAGACCCTCGACAGTGCGCGTTCAGAGTAGCTGTCGATGCCTGCGGAAGAATGGTCGCGATAAAATTCGCGCAGGGCTTGACTAAGCATGATCACATCCGACGCTGCCAGATTTAAGCCCTTGGCGCCGGTGGGAGGCACGATATGCGCTGCATCGCCCGCCAGAAACAAACGGCCCCAACGCATCGGCTCGGATACAAAGGAGCGCAGCGGCGCGATGCTTTTTTCGAATGATGGACCTCGCGTCACTTTGGTGGCAACATCTCGTCCGAGCCGTAGGCACGCTTCATCCCAGAACCGCTCATCGGGCCAATCCTCTACCCGGTCGTTCAGCGAACATTGGATATAATAACGGCTACGTGTGGCCGAGCGCATGGAGGCGAGTGCAAAACCACGCTCATGGTTGGCATAAATCAGCTCATGTCCGGCAGGCGGTACGTCCGCCAGAATTCCCAGCCACCCAAAGGGATAAACGCGCTCAAAGGTCTTAAGCACGTTGTTGGGAAT
>NZ_CAVK010000235.1:0-650 GCF_000382885.1 Sphingobium indicum BiD32 | reverse complement strand
CAAAATCGCAATCGAGCCTATGCTCAGTTCCATTCTTTTTCCAAGTCAGGAAGGGCCGTTCGCTATCGACATCATGCAACATGGTCTCATCCGCATCCCAGATCACATGCACTCCGCGTGGCTCGGCCGCGTCGAACAGATCCCGCATTACCTCCTGTTGTCCGTAGACGGTTACGGTGGAGCCACCGGTCAAATTCGCCAAATCGATATGAATGATTTGACCGTCCAATGACAGATTGGTCCCGCTATGAACTAAGCCGTCCTGGTCCAGTCGAGACGACAATTTGAGGCGACGCATCAAGTCCACGGTCACCTGCTCCAGCACGCCGGCGCGAACGCGCCCTTCCACATAATGGCGATCACGCCGCTCGAGGACTATCGCTTCAATGTTTTCAGCGGCAAGCAGATGTGCAAGGAGCATGCCGGCCGGACCGGCGCCAATGATTGCGACTTGGGTTCGCATCTAATCCTCTTATTGGTACGGCGGGCTCGCATGGCCACCCCACGCCCCAAATTAGCTGGCAATACGCTACGCACCATGTCACGGCCGATAAAAAGATTGGACGATTCAACGGCAAAAATTATAGTCGGACCATGACCGCACGGCAGCAGATCCCAACCTTTTACCTCTATGGGGAGCCACATAGACT
>NZ_CAVK010000236.1 GCF_000382885.1 Sphingobium indicum BiD32 | reverse complement strand
GGGGGCGGGCTTTGCCGTGGCGGGCGGCGGGGTGGCGGGCAATTTGCCCTTGCCGTCGGGCACGACATAGCCGCTACCATTGTAGCGCAGCGGCTGGGTGCGACCGGCATGGGTCCATTCCAGATCGATCCATCCGCCGGTCCGGGTGGCGAGCGCGCGGACGGTGCCGTTCTGCCCCACCAGGTTGCGCCAACGGCCATCGGCCCCCTTGGCCGCGATGCCGAAGCTGGTCTTTTCCGGCATGGAACAGGCTGAGCGATTGATGAAGAGCGCTTCGGCCTTCTTGTCGCCATTCATGTCGATGAAGCGGATGCTGGGCCTGGCCGGTGCTCCGCAGGCGTCGGTGGGCCGGTTCTTCACGATCGGAAAACCGCCTGCCGCATAGAGCTGCGCGGCTTCGGCCCTTGTGATCCCGGCACCGGGCGCGGTCTGGGCAGTGGCCGATGTCGCGAGCGTCAGCGCCAGCAAGGCACCAGAATGGCGATATGACATAGCGCGCCCTCCATGTTCACCCTCTCCGAGTCGTTTCGGATGGGGCGTTATAGCATGAAGGGCGCGATTTACGGTGTCAGGCCAGTGCGGCCTTGAGCGCGTCCACCAGATCGGTCTTTTCCCAGGGGAAAAAGTCGCCTTCGGGGGTGCGGCCGAAATGGCCGTAGGCGGCGGTTTTCTGGTAGATGGGCTTGTTGAGGCCCAGATGGGTGCGGATGCCCTTTGGCGTCAGGCGCACCAGCGTGGGCAGGACGGCTTCGATCGCCGAGGCTTCGACCGTGCCGGTGTCGTGGAGATCGACATAGAGGGAGAGCGGTTCGGCGACGCCGATGGCGTAGGAGAGCTGGATCGTGCAGCGGCGGGCGAGGCCGGCGGCGACGATATTCTTGGCCATGTAGCGGGTGATGTAGGCGGCCGACCGGTCAACCTTGGTCGGGTCCTTGCCGCTGAACGCGCCGCCGCCATGGGGCGATGCGCCGCCATAGGTGTCGACGATGATCTTGCGGCCGGTCAGGCCTGCGTCGCCGTCCGGGCCGCCAATTTCAAACAGGCCGGTCGGGTTGACGTAGATTTTCTCGTCGTCGGGCAGCCAGCCTTCGGGCAGGATGTCGGTCATCACGCCCTTGACATAGGCGCGCAGTTTCGCGCGGCTTTCATCATTGTCCATGCCGGCGGCGTGCTGGGTCGAGACGACCAGAGCGGTGGCGCGAACCGGCTTTTCATCGATATATTCGAGCGTCACCTGGCTCTTGGCATCGGGTTCGAGGAAGTCGACGACTTGTGCATGGCGGTCGGCGGCCATGCGCTCCAATATCTTGTGGCTGTAATAGAGGGTGGCGGGCATGAGGTCAGGGGTTTCGTCCGAGGCATAGCCGAACATGATGCCCTGATCGCCTGCGCCTTCATCCTTGTTGCCGCTTTCATCGACGCCCTGCGCGATATGGGCGGACTGGCCGTGGAGGTTGTTTTCAAAGCGGAAGGTCTGCCAGTGGAAGCCGTCCTGCTCATAGCCGATGCGCTTGACCGTGGCGCGGACGGTGGCTTCGATCTCTTCCTTCGCACCCGGCGCCCATGCGCCATCCTCATAGACGCCCTTGCAGCGGATTTCGCCGGCCAGGACGACGAGCTGGGTCGTGGTCAGGGTTTCGCAGGCGATGCGGGCTTCGGGGTCTTTCGACAGGAAGAGATCGACAATGGCGTCGGAAATCTGGTCAGCGACCTTGTCGGGATGGCCTTCGGACACGGATTCCGAGGTGAAGAGGAATTGGTTACGCATGGGACTCCCATAAGCGGCTGGGCCGAAAAGCGATATAAAGAATAGTTTATGTGGCTATTAGCTTTTGCTGCGTGGCATGGCAATGGCCAGCCCGATGAGCAACGCCATGACGGCGAAGGCTGCCCAGTTGCCGACCCGCGCGAACAGGGTGGGGGGCAACGCCGGTGGCAGGCCGGAGTCGAGGAAACCGGCGCGGTTGAGGCCAAGGGCGTGGGTGACATGGCCGCGCGCGTCGATGATCGCGGAGACGCCGGTGGGGGTCGAGCGGATGATGGGGATGCCCTCCTCCAGCGCGCGCAGGCGGGCCTGGGCGAGATGCTGGACCGGTCCCCAACTGCCGAACCAGGCGTCGTTGGAGGGGTTGAACAGGAAGGACGGGCGGTTGGCGCGGTCGATCACCTGACCCGAAAAGATGATCTCATAGCAGATCTGTACCCCCATTTTGAGGTCCGGGCGGCCGAGCGTTGCGGGCAAGGGCAGGCTTTGCGGTCCGGGGCCGGGCCAGAAATCGGCGTCGCCGGGGACAAGGCGGGAAAGGCCGATCGGTTCGAGGATCGAGCGCATCGGCAGATATTCGCCATAGGGGACGAGATGCGCCTTGCTGTAGCGGCCGAGCAATTGGGCGTCGGGGGTGACGATCCAGACGCTGTTGTTCGCGCCCGCCAGCTTTTGCGTGATGAAGCCGTCCTGTTCGACCGGCTTGAAATAGACTTTGTCCGCGCCGGTCATCAGCAGGTCGCCGGGGCCAAGCAGGCTGGCGAGGCGGGCGCGCCAGCCCGGTTCCATGTCGAGATAGGCGGGAATGGCGGCTTCGGGCCAGAATATGAGGCGCGGGGCGGGGCGTGGCGGCCCGGAAAGAGCGGCGAGCTTGCGGAAATTGGCGACTTCGTTTTCGACCGAATATTTCTGGTCCTGGCCGATATTGGGCTGGACGATGCGGACGCGCGGCGCGCCGGGCGGTGTCGGCGGGGCGGGGGCAAAATTGCCCCAGAGCGCGAGAAGGACGAGCGGCGCGGCGAGGGCGGCGGCGGGGCGATAGTCGCGGCGCAGGGCGAGGAGGAGCGCGCCTGATGCGAGGATCGTCAGCGCGCCAAGGCCATAGGTGCCGATGACGGTGGCGGCGATGGCGATGCCGGTTGGGAGCAGGGTTACGCCCAGCGGGTTCCAGGCGAAACCGGTAAACATGGTGGCGCGGAGATATTCAGTCGCCAGCCAGAGGGCGGCGAAGAGGAGGAGGGGGGAGAGGGACGCCCATCCTCCCCTGCAAGGGGAGGTGTCGGGCCGAAGGCCAGATGGAGGGGTGTCGCCCTCTCGATAGGGTGACAC
>NZ_CAVK010000237.1 GCF_000382885.1 Sphingobium indicum BiD32 | reverse complement strand
CTGCCGACGTGCCGCGCGAGGATGCGTTGCTGGTCGCGGCGCAATGCGACCGGCACGGGGAGGGGGATCGTCCCGGCCTGCGCCTGTCCGCCCAAACCGGCGAAGGGATGGAGGCGCTCGTCGCGCTGCTGCTCGACCGTGCCGCCGCACTGCTGCCGGGCGAGGGCGACTATGCGCTGCACGAGCGACAGCGACAGCGAGTTGGACATATTGCGGCCTTTCTCGATTCCGCTGCCAGCGCCCATGATTTGCTGATCCTGGCCGAGGAACTGCGGCAGGCGCGGCGAGAGATTGATGCGCTGACCGGGCAGGCGGGGACCGAGGATATGCTCGACCGGCTGTTTGCGGGATTCTGCATCGGCAAATGAGCCGCATGTTCCACGTGGAACGCTTTTGCCCCGACCGCGCCTTTCTGATAAGGGCGGCACCATGCGAACAAGCTTTGATGTGATCGTGGTCGGTGGCGGCCATGCCGGGTGTGAGGCGGCGGCCGTTGCGGCCCGCAAAGGCGCGGCGGTGGCGCTGCTCACCTTCGAGCGGGCGACCATAGGCGCCATGTCCTGCAACCCCGCGATCGGCGGGCTGGGCAAGGGCCATCTGGTGCGCGAGGTCGATGCGCTCGATGGGCTGATCGCCCGTGCCGCCGACGCCGCCGCCATCCATTATCGGATGCTCAACAGCAGCAAGGGCGCAGCGGTGCAAGGACCGCGTGTCCAGGCCGACCGCAAACGCTATCGCGCGGCGATCCACCAGATGCTCGATGCGCAGTCGGGGCTGGAGATTGTTGAAGGCGAAGCCGACGCGCTGCTGCTGGATGGTGATGTCGTCGCCGGGCTGGCGCTGGCCGATGGCCGGGTGCTGCACGCGCCGTCTGTCGTGCTGGCGACCGGCACGTTCCTGGGCGGCAAGCTGTTCCGGGGCGACGAGCGCGAGACCGGCGGCCGCGTTGGCGAGCGCGCCGCGACGACGCTGGGCCTCCAGCTGCGCGCCATCGGCCTGCCGATCGGGCGGCTCAAGACCGGCACGCCACCGCGCATCGACGGGCGCACGATCGACTGGGCAATGTTGGAGGCGCAGCCCTCCGACAGCGCGCACTGGACCATGTCGCCACTGTCGCACGGGCGTGTCCTGCCCCAACTCGCCTGCGCGATCACCCGCACCAATGACAGCACCCATCAGATCATCCGCGACGGACTAGGCCGCTCGCCCTTGTTCAGCGGTGCGATCGAGGGGCGGGGGCCGCGCTACTGCCCGTCGATCGAGGACAAGATCCAGCGCTTCGGTGACCGCGACGGGCATCAGATTTTTCTGGAGCCGGAAGGGCTGGACGATCCGCTCGTCTATCCCAATGGCATCAGCACGTCGCTCCCGACCGATGTGCAGATTGCCATGGTCCGCTCGATGCGCGGGCTGGAACGGGCCGAGATTGTCGTGCCGGGCTATGCCGTCGAATATGATCATGTCGATCCGCGCGCGCTCGATTCCACGTTGGAAGTGCGCGCGATCCCCGGCCTGTTCTGCGCCGGGCAGATCAACGGCACCACCGGCTATGAGGAAGCCGCCGCGCAAGGACTGGTCGCGGGGGCAAACGCCGCGGCGCGGTCGCGGGGCGAGGGCGCATTGGTTCTCGATCGGGCGAGCAGCTATATTGGCGTGATGATCGATGATCTGGTGTTGCAGGGTGTGACCGAACCCTATCGGATGCTGACCGCCCGCGCGGAATATCGCCTGCGGTTGCGGGCCGACAATGCCGAGACGCGGCTGGGCGCGATCGGGCTGGCGCATGGACTGATCGGCGCGGATCGTGCAACGCGGCTGGCCAGTCGCGCAACGCAACGCGCAGCCGTGGAGGCGCAGTTGGCCCGGCCTATGACGGCAACGGAAATGGCGCGCGCTGGCGCAACCGTGCGACAGGACGGTGCGCGGCGCAGCCTGTTTGATTGGGCGCGCTTCCCCGAAGTGGACGAGGCCTTGCTGTTGACCCTTGCCCCCGGCCTGCGCGATGCGCCCGATGACCTGCGCGCGGAAATATTGGAGGACGCGCATTACGCCCCCTATCTCGAACGGCAGGATGCGGAGATTGCCGATATGCGCCGCAACGAACGGGTGATGATCCCGGCCGATTTCGACTTTGCCCTGATCGGTGGCCTGTCGACCGAAATGATCGAGCGGCTCGACGCGGCCCGGCCCGACACGCTGGCGGCGGCGAGCCGGATCCGGGGGATTACCCCGGCGGCGCTGGCTGCGATTCTCGTCCATGTCCGCCGGGTGGCCGCGTGACGGAGGAAGAGGCGCGGGCCTGGCTTGAAACGCAATTCGATGTTTCACGTGAAACATGGGACCGGCTGGAACGCTATGTAGCGATTCTGCTGGCGGCAATGGACGAGCAGAATCTGATCGCGGAATCGACCCGCCCCCATGTGTGGGCGCGGCATATCGTCGATTCCGCGCAATTGCTTTGCCATGCCGAACGTGCGGGCGAAGGGGACTGGTATGACCTCGGCTCAGGCGCGGGATTGCCCGGCATTGTCGTCGCCTGCCTGTCCACGCGGCCGGTGACGATGGTGGAATCACGGCGCAAGCGGATCGAATTTCTCGACGAAGTGATCGACCAACTCGGCCTCAACCGCGCGCGCGTGTTTGGCGGCCGTGTCGAGGCAGTTCCGTCGACCGCAGCGGCGGTCATCAGCGCCCGCGCTTACGCACCCTTGCCCAAACTCCTGTCGTCCGCCGCGCATCTGGCCAATGAAAAAACGCTATGGGTGCTGCCCAAGGGACGAAATGCGCAAAATGAACTGGAGGCGGTGCGCCCATCGTGGCAAGGTGTCTTTCACATGGAAGCGAGCGTAACGGATGCCGATAGCGCCATCCTGATCGCGCAGTCCGTCAAACCCGTCGCCAGGAGGAAAGGCCGCGCATGATCTGCATCGCCATCGCCAATCAAAAGGGCGGCGTGGGCAAGACCACGACCGCGATCAATCTGGCCACGGGACTGGCGGCGACGGGATTGCGCGTGTTGCTGGTCGATCTCGATCCGCAGGGCAATGCCTCGACCGGTCTGGGCGTGATGCAGGCGGACCGGGCGCAGTCCAGCTATGACCTGCTGGTCGGCAATTGCGCGCTGGAGGACGCCATCGTCGCCACCCGCGTGCCCAAGCTCGATCTCGTCCCCGCAACGCAGGATCTGTCGGGCTGCGAAATCGAATTGATCGAATATGAGGAGCGCACCCACCGGCTGGAACGGGTCTTGTCAGAAGCGCCGGTTGGTCGCTGGGACATTTGCCTGATCGATTGCCCGCCGTCGCTGGGGCTGCTGACGATCAATGCCATGGTCGCCGCGCAATCCTTGCTGGTGCCGTTGCAGTGCGAATTTTTCGCGCTCGAAGGCCTGTCGCAACTGCTCCAGACGGTCGAACGTATCCGGGGTCGCTTCAATCCGGGCCTGTCGATTATGGGCGTGGCGCTGACCATGTATGACCGGCGCAACCGGCTGACCGATCAGGTGGCCGATGATGTTCGGGCCTGCCTGGGCGATCTGGTGTTCACCACCGTCATTCCGCGCAACGTGCGCCTGTCCGAAGCGCCCAGCCACGGTGTTCCGGCGTTGATCTATGACTTCCGCTGTTCGGGATCGGAAGCCTATATGCGACTGGCGCGCGAACTGATCGCGCGCCTTCCCCGGCAGGAGGTAGCGGCTTGAGCGACGACACGAGCGAAAAGCCCAAGGTGGTCAAGCGCCCGCATGGGTTGGGGCGCGGCCTGTCCGCGCTGCTGGGCGATGTCGCGCGCGAAGAACCGGTGGCGCCGTCCGCCCCCTCGCCATCGGGCAAGGCGATCCAGAGCATAGAGGTCGCGCTGATCCAGCCGCACCCCGAACAGCCACGCCGCCATTTCGATGAAGGCGCGTTGCAGGAACTGGCCGAAAGTATCGCCAAGCGCGGCATTATCCAGCCGATCATCGTCCGTCCGCATGGCGGCGGTTTTCAGATCGTCGCGGGCGAACGCCGCTGGCGCGCGGCGCAACGCGCCCATCTCCACCGCATCCCCGCTATCGTGCGCGATTTCGATGAGGCGGAGACGCTGGAAATCGCGCTGATCGAAAATATCCAGCGCGAAGATCTCAACCCGATCGAAGAGGCGGAGGCCTATCGCAAGCTGATCGCCGAATTTAATCACAGCCAGGAAGCGCTGGGCCGCCTGGTCGGCAAGTCGCGCAGCCATGTCGCCAATCTGATGCGGCTGCTCGACCTGCCCGCCACGGTGCAGCAACAGGTAGTCGAACAGAAAATCAGCATGGGCCATGCCCGCGCCCTGATCGGCGCGCCCGATTGCGAGGCGCTGGCGCGGCGGGTCGAACAAAAAGGCCTGTCGGTCCGCGATACTGAACAGCTCGTCCGCCGGGTGAAGAAGGGCGAGGATGCACCGGCGGCACGACGCGGCGGCGGTTCGGGCGACAAGGACGCCGACATCGCTGCGCTGGAGCAGCATCTGGCCGACATATTGGGGCTGAAGGTCGATATCGACCATGTCAGCGGCGCCGGCGGCACGCTATCGCTGCGCTATTCGACGCTCGATCAGCTCGACATGCTGTGCCAGCGCCTGTCAGGCGAACGCATCTAGGCCGTGAATCACCATAGTTGATATGGGCGAAGTTTGAAGAGTTAGACCCAAAGCAGACTGGCCTTTTGCCCACCCGCTCCCTAGGTTGTGGGCATGGCCGACATGCAAAGCTCCACCACCGCCCCCACGATCATCCGCCGCTCAGACTATAGCCCGCCCGACTGGCTCGTTCCCACGATCGCGCTGGATTTCCTTCTCGACCCGGCGTTGACCAGCGTTCGTGCGACGCTGTCGGTGACCCGCAATGGTGATCATGATCGGCCGTTGCGGCTGGATGGCGACGGGCTGGTGCCGCTGGAGGTAAAGGTCGATGGCGTGCTGCTGGCTGCGGACGACTGGCATCTGGAGGCCGGGTCGCTGATCGTCGCGCTGACCGGCGCGGCGCACAACATCGAAACGCTGGTCGAACTGGCGCCAGAGAGCAACAGCAAGCTGATGGGGCTATACGCCAGCGGTGGCCTGCTGTGCACCCAGTGCGAAGCGGAAGGCTTCCGCCGTATCACTTTCTTCCCCGACCGGCCCGATGTGCTGTCGCGCTACATGGTTCGGCTGGAGGCAGACAAGGCGCGCTACCCCATCCTGCTCGCCAATGGTGATCCGGTCGAACAGGGGGAGGCCGGTGATGGCCGCCACTGGGCGCGCTGGAACGATCCCTTCCCCAAGCCCTGCTATCTGTTCGCGCTGGTGGCAGGCGACCTGGCCTGCAACGCCGACCGTTTCGTGACGATGAGCGGGCGAGATGTGCAGCTGGGTATATGGGTCCGCGAGGCCGACCTGCCCCGCACCGCCCATGCCATGCAGGCGCTCAAGGACAGCATGGCCTGGGACGAGCGCGTCTATGGCCGCGAATATGATCTGGACGTGTTCAACATCGTCGCTGTCGCCGATTTCAACTTTGGCGCGATGGAGAATAAAGGCCTCAACATCTTCAATTCGCGCTACATATTGGCCGACCCTGAAACCGCGACCGACATTGATTATGACGGGGTCGAGGGCGTGGTGGCGCATGAATATTTCCACAACTGGTCGGGCAATCGCGTCACCTGCCGCGACTGGTTTCAACTGTCCCTGAAGGAAGGCTTCACCGTCTTTCGCGATCAGAGCTTTTCGGCCGACATGGGCAGCCATGCGGTCAAGCGGATCGAGGATGTCCGCATCCTGCGCGCGGCGCAGTTTCAGGAAGATAGCGGCCCGCTCGCACATCCGATCCGTCCAGAATCCTATATGGAAATCAGTAACTTCTACACAGCGACCATCTACAATAAGGGGGCGGAGATTATCCGCATGATGGCGCTGATGCTGGGCGCTGAACGCTTTCGCGCAGGCAGCGATCTCTATTTCGACCGGCATGATGGGCAGGCCGCGACCTGCGAGGATTTCGTGGCCGCCATGGAAGAGGGCGGGGAGATCGACCTCCGCCAGTTCCGCCGCTGGTATGAGCAGGCGGGGACGCCGCATGTCCGCGCGCTGCTGGACCATGATCCCGCAACCGGAACGGTCGAGCTTGATCTGCAACAAAGCATCCCGCCCACGCCCGGCCAACCCGACAAGCAGCCGATGGCGATCCCGTTGCGCGTTGCTCTGTTTGATCCCGCGACCGGCGCGCATCAGGGCGACCAACTGCTGATGCTGACACAGGCGCAACAGAGCTTCCGTTTCCAGGGGTTTGCGACCCCGCCAATCCTGTCGATCAATCGCGGCTTTTCCGCGCCGGTGATCGTCGAGACCAATCGCAGTCAGGACGACCTCGCCTTCCTGTCGGCGCGCGATGACGATCCGTTCGCGCGTTATGAGGCGATGCAGCAATTGATGGTCAATGTGTTGATCGGCACCATCGCGGAACAATTGGTCGATGACGGTGCGGTCGTCGCGGCGGTGCGCAACACCATTACCGATCCGCTGCTCGACCCGGCCTTCGTCGCAGAGGCGATTCGCCTGCCCAGCGAAGCCTATCTGGGCGACCAGATGGGCGTGGTGGACCCTGATGCGATCCACGCCGCGCGCGAAGCGCTGCAACAGCGGATCGGCGCGGAGTTGGAGCCGCTATGGCGCGACATCCATAGCCGCACGAAAGCGAATGGCTTTTCGCTGTCATCGGCGGCCAAGGGTGCCCGCAAGCTGCGCAACGCGGCGCTCCATTATCTGGTGGCGTCGGGCGCGGAAGATGGCCCCGCCATCGCTTTTGCCCAGTTTCACGAGGCGGACAATATGACCGAGCGGCAGGCGGCGCTCGCCACGCTGGCCAACGGCACCAGTGCGGAACGCGACGCGGCGATCGACATATTCTACAACCGCTATGGCCATGATGCGCTGACGCTCGACAAATGGTTCCAGACCCAGGCGTTCGCGCTGCATCCCGATACGGTCGATCAGGTCGAGGAATTGGGGCGGCACAAGGCTTTCACTCTGTCCAACCCCAACCGGGTGCGGTCGCTGTACGGCGCATTTGCAGGCAATCAGTGGGCGTTCCACCACCGGTCGGGCAAGGGCTATCAACTGGTTGCCGACTGCATCATCGCGCTCGATCCGCGCAATCCGCAGACTGCTGCGCGGCTGGTGCCGCCGCTGGGCCGGTGGAAGCGTTTTGACGCCGAGCGCGCCGCGCTGATGCGGGAGCAGTTGCAGCGCATATTGGCGCAGCCGGGCCTGTCGAAGGATGTCACCGAACAGGCGAGTAAGAGCCTGGAGTGAGGGCGGCCTTAGCTGCCGTTCGGGCCGCCACCTGGACCGCTGCCGCCAGCATTGCCACCCATGCCACCGGCACCGACCGCGCCGATATTGCCGAATATCTCGTCAAACAGGCTGCGATTGCGACCCAGCGTCGGGGTCTTGTCGCCCATGGGCGAGATGTTGGCGACCTGCTCAAGTCCCGCGCGGTCCACCGCAACGACATTGCCCGCTGCATCGAAGCGAACGCGCAATACCGTCTGGTCGGCTGGCTTGGGGTTGGAGAAGGCCAGCGACCGCATGTCGCGCGACACATAATACCAGTCCTGCTCGCCGAACTGCGACGTGAAACTGGGCCGACCCAGCGTCCCTTCCACCGATGCGCGATTGTCGATGCCCGGCTGGACCGAATCGACCAGCAGCTTGTCGACCTGATAGCCCTGATGGGTGCGGATGCGGGTGCAGCCCGATGCCCCCAGCACCAGCGCGCCGAGGCCGAGAGCCAACAGGAAACGCCCGCGTGTGGAATGACGGCTGAACTGACGCATGGACTTCTCCTGGCGGAACGCACCCGCGAACCCAATAAACATGATGCCGCCATTGCATTGGGCAGCCGCTCGATCAATATGGAAATGCGTCGCCCCCGGCAAGGGGCGACACTTGGCAGGACGGCGCTCCGTCCAACGATCCGTCTTAAAAAAGCGTAGCTATCATGTCCACCGCCTCCCCCAACTTCCTCCAGCGCCTGTTTGGCCGCGCCGATCCCAAGACCGGGTTGATGCCGCTCTATCACGCCGTCGTCGCCCAGGGGCGTCAGCCGCACTGGTATTTGGAGGGCGCAGTGCCCGATACGCTGGACGGGCGTTTCGACATGATCGTCGCGGTGCTGGCGCAGGTGCTGATGCGGCTGGAGCAGCAGGGGGCAACCCAGGAAAGCGTCTGGCTGACCGAATTGTTCGTGGACGATATGGACGGCCAATTGCGGCAGGAAGGGATTGGCGACGTCGTGGTCGGCAAGCATATCGGCCGTATGATGAGCGCGCTGGGCGGCCGGATCAGCGCCTATCGCGCCGCGCTGGCGGGCGAGGCCGACATGGCGGACGCGCTGCGTCGTAACCTCTATCGCGGTGCGCCGGTGAGTGAGGCTGCGCTCGCCCATGTCGAAGGCGCCTTGCGGGAACGCTGGACGCGGCTGGGCTGTCTGACGCGCGATGCGATGCTGGCGGGGGATATGGGATGAGCGCGGTGCCAACGCCTGAATTTTCGCGGCCCATCAGGCTCGACCAGATCGGCCATATCAGTGGCAAGACGACTATCACGGCCGATGCGGCCGAGCGCGCAGCGTTGATGCGCCGGTTCGGTCTGCTGGCGCTGGATGCGTTGGACGCGGACTATGCGATCAGTGAGGAGAATGGCAGCATCTTCGCGCGCGGCCGGGTGCGCGCCAGTTTGGCACAGGCCTGCGTGGCAACCGGTTTGCCGGTTCCGGAGATGATCGACAGTGATTTCCTGCTCCGCTTCGTCGCGGAGGATGGCGATATCGTCGAAGGCTCTGAAATGGAGCTGGACGCGGAAGATTGCGACACGATCGGCTATAGCGGCAACATCATCGATATGGGCGAAGCGGTGGCCGAAACGGTGGCGCTGGCAATGGCGCCCTATCCACGCGCACCCGATGCCGACGCCGTTTTACGTGAAGCAGGTGTGCTGCGGGAGGATCAGGCTGGTCCATTTGCCGCCTTGCTGGCGCTCAAGGGCAAGGAATAGGGCGCGGCGGCGGCAATGCTGTTTCCCTTTCGTTCCTGCCATGGCATAAGATCGGTCCATGGACGCCCCGCCGCCACCGCTGCGCAAGATCATCCATATCGACATGGACGCCTTCTATGCGTCGGTGGAACAGCGTGACGATCCCGCACTTCGGGGCCAGCCGATCGCGGTCGGTGGCGGCGGCCCGCGAGGGGTGGTGGCGACGGCCAGCTATGAGGCGCGCGCCTTCGGGGTCAAGTCCGCCATGCCCGGCGCACGGGCGCGACGGCTCTGCCCCGGCCTCATCTTCGTACCGCCGCGATTCGACGCCTATCGCGCGGTGTCCGGGCAGATCCGGGCGATCTTCGCGCGCTTTACCGACTTGATCCAGCCCCTGTCGCTGGACGAGGCCTATCTGGACGTCACCGTGAACAAGCCGGGCATTGCCTCAGCCACGCAGGTCGCCGCAGAGATTCGCGCGCTGATTCGCGCCGAAACCGGCCTCACCGCATCGGCGGGCGTGTCCTATAACAAGCTGATCGCCAAACTGGCGTCGGACCAGAACAAGCCCGACGGCATGTGCATCGTCCGGCCCAGCGAAGGCCCGGCCTTCATTGCGGCGATGCCGGTGCGGCGCATTCATGGCGTGGGACCGGTGACGGCGGCGCGGATGCATGCGCTGGGGATAGAGACGGGTGCTGATCTGCGCGCGCGCGACCTGCCCTTTCTCCAGGCGCATTTCGGCAGCGCGGCGGGCTATTATTACCGCGCCGCACGCGGGCAGGATGACCGGCCGGTGCGCGAACGCGAGCAGCGCAAGTCGGTGAGCGTCGAGGATACATTTTTCGACGACCTGACCGACCGGGAAAGGCTGGTTGCGGAGATTGACCGGATCGCGACCAGCCTGTGGGGCCGGATCGACAAGGCACAGGCCTGGGGCCGGACGGTGACACTCAAGATCAAGTTCGCCGATTTCCGCATCATCACCCGGTCGCGCAGCTTTGCGACGCCGGTGCGGTCGCCCGACCAGCTGGCACAGGCCGCGCGGGAGTTGCTGCTGGCCCAGCTACCGCTGCGGATGGGCGCGCGGTTGCTGGGGTTGGGGGTGCATAATCTGGAAGTGACGGAGATAGGCGATCAGGGCGATCAGCTGGCGCTGGGGTTGTAAGCCCAAGGCGTGATATGTTCCCGCGCAGGCGGGAGCCACGAAAGCCCCTCAGAACGGCAGCCAGGTCCGCTTTTCGCTGAACTTCATATAGCCGGCATTGACCCCCAGCCGATAGCCGACGCCCAGACGGATCGGGATCAATACGACATTGCCCCAGCGCAGATAGCTGGCGGTGAAACCGCCTACCAGATAGGCGGTGCCCTCGGCAGCCGGGAAGCGGTGATAGAGATCCTGCGTGTCGTAGAGATTATAGACCAGAACGAAGGTGTTGGCCGCGTTGCCGCCGACATCGAAGCCGATCGACGGGCCGGTCCAATAGACTTCGCGCTTGCCCTCCACCTTGTGATTGAGCGTGCCGGAACCGTAGCGAAGGCCGACGACGAAAGCGCCCGACGCCTCGCGCCCCGCAATATAGGCGTTGGGGCGGCCCTGATCTTTCAGCACTTTTTCGATCAGCCCCGCCAGTCCTTCCGCGCCCTTGCCGAACACGCCTTCGGCCGCGCCGATCAGATCGTCCTCCTGGAAGGAATCGCTGGGTGCGATCGCGGCGGGCGGCGATGCGGCGGTGACTGGCGCGCCGGTCGCGGTGGTGCCGGATGTGACGGCGCTGTCGGCCGGGCTGTCGCTATAGACGCTGGGGTCGACGCCCGATTCGATGGGCGCGCTGCGCGCGGGCGGCGGCGGTGCGAGATCGGCATCGATCGCGGTGTTGGGATCGATCGTACGCACCTGCGCCGACGCTGTAACGGGGCTGAACGCCAGCCCTGCCAGCGCCGCGACCAGCGCGCCTGCGCGCGCCAAGCGGGCGCTTGTCCGTCCCATAATCCCGATCATGCCGCAAGCTCCCCGCAAATTGCCATCTTAACCATCCCCCAGACTATCGGCTTTCAACCTGAAACGACAATGAACGAACGCCCACCTGAGTCGATTCCGGGCCGGAACGAATTAGCGGGATGGCAAAAGGGCAAAAAATCCCCGAACAGGACCGTTGCCATGCGCCAAAGCCGTCGCTATAGGACACGTCGCCTAGCCGCAGCCCCGCCCCAAGCGGGCGTTCAGGCCATGTTTGGAGACGTGGGTGAGTGGCTGAAACCAACGGTTTGCTAAACCGTCGTAGGGATAACTCCTTACCGAGGGTTCGAATCCCTCCGTCTCCGCCACCCTTTTTCGGACCAAGCCGATGATCCGCGCCCGTTTCGGCACTTTGCGCGGGTTGGTCCGCCTGATCCTGTCCTATCCGCAACTCACGCTGGGCCTGTCTGCCAGCCGCACGGCTGATCCTGCGCAGGTGCGGCGGCTGGTCTTTGTGTGTCAGGGTAATATCTGCCGCAGCGCCTTGGCCGATGTGGCGGCGCGCCGGGCGGGGCTTCGGGCCGCCTCCTTCGGCCTGTCGACCACCACTGGCCGCGCCGCGCATGATCCCGCAATCGTCGCTGCCCATGCGCTGGGCCATGACCTGTCCCGGCACCGGGCAATCGACATGGCCGACTACGTGCCGCAGGAGGGCGACCTGCTGCTGGCGATGGAGGTGCGGCAATTGCATCGGCTGGCGGCCGATTCGCGCCTGAACCATTTGCCGCGGCTTTTGCTGGGGCGCTGGACCCGGCCGATGCTGCCGCATCTGCACGATCCCTATGGGCTGGACGATCGCTATATGGCGACTTGCCTAGCCCGGATCGAACAGGCGGTGGCGCGGCTGGTCAGTGCTTTTCCCGGCGCACGGCTTTCCTGAGCATCTGCGTCATATCCCGCACCCATGGGCGTGGATCGGACAGGGTGAGCACATAATAGCGGGTGGCGGGGTCAAAAAAAGCCAGCACATAGTCAATCAGATCCCTGACCGGCCGCCGCTTGAAGAAAGGATCGCCGATTAGTCCCGGCGCGATCCACAAGCGCACGAGGCGCTTGGTTTCCGGTACCATATAGCGCGCGCGCAAATCGTCGCGCGGGGGTGGTGCCGGATCATGCTGCCCCAGCACGGTGCGGCGATAGGCTTCCCAGGCGAAATGCGCGCCGCAATGGCGGGCGAGCGGCAAGCTGCCCCAGAAGCGGCCATTGACCTCCATCAGCCAGTAGCGTCCGCTATCGGGTTCGTAGCGATATTCGACCATCGCCTGCCCGTCCCAGTCGAGCGCGCGCAGCAACGATTCCGACAAGGCCATCTGTTCGCCGTGGTGGCCGGCCGGCTCGGCCCGGCACAGCGTGGACACGCCCCCTTCAGGGGGCCATTCGTGCAGACGGCGATGCTGGAACTGCATCGTCGCCCGACCCTGTTCCATATAGAGCATCTGCCCCAGCCCGACGCCCCCGCAATATTGCTGGATCAGCGGCCAGCGCCAGACCGGGGCATAGCGGTCCAGCAGCGCGATCAGCTCCTGCGGGGTACGGATATAATCGGTCTTTAGCCATGCAAGCCCGGCCTGTTCCAATATCGGGATGACCGCAGGTGGATTGGCCCATTTGGCGACCAACGGATAGCGCATCGCCGCGATGCGGATGGCGAAATCCTCACCGGGCTGGGGTTGCCAGGTTTGCGGGACGCGCAGGCCGATCTGTGCGGCAATGTCCAGCGTGCGCAATTTGTCGATTACGTTGGCCAGCCGGTCGGGCCGGGGGACCAATATGTGGCAGTCGCCGATTGTCGGCGGCAGGTCCGCCAGCTCCAGCAGGTCCGATTCCGACACGGCCAGCACTGCGCGCGCGCCGGTTCGGTCGATCATCTCCGGCAGCCAGAGGGCAGCAGGGCCAGGCGGGCGCAACAGCAGGTGGGTGCAATGGCGCGAGGCGGCCCCGACACTGTGCGCGTCGCGGACAACGCCATGGACCGGCACGCCATGCTCGCCCAGTTCGCGCACGACCGTCAGGCCGATGGCGTTCTCCAGACCCATGACAATCGCACCGGGGAAGATGTCACGCAGGCACCAGCCGATGTTCGTAGCGCCATGTTGTCCAGGCCTGCTGCGCGATCCGCAGTCCGGTGCGCACCCGGCTGGGCGGCACGCGGGTCAGGCTGCGGCCGGGGCGATCGGCCAGCGCCGTGGGCAGGTCATGGAAGCCTGCGCCGCGGACCTGCGGCAGGCGGGCGGCCTCCCGGCAAAGCGCGACGAACCGCGCCTTGACCGCGCCATTGGCCCGCTGGCGGTCGCGGGACAGCATCTCGAAACTGTGGGTGACAATGACGAAGGCGTCGTGGCCCTCCCGCGCGGCATGGCGCAGTCCGGCGCGCATCTCGGCGGCGGACATCGCGCAAATCTGTGCCGGACGAAAGCTGCCGGGCCGGTCGATGATACCCGATACTGGCAATTCAGTGATGCCGCATAGACGGGTCGCGCCTATTTCGCCCGGATCGGCATCAATATGGCAGTCGCGGCCCAGATAGGCAGGGTTGACGCTGCTGTCCCAGGACAGGCCTATCGCCGCGAGGGCGCGCAGCGTGTCGTTATTTGCGCCGAAATTACCGGCGCGAAAGGCGGTGATGGCAGGTGCCCCGGCCTGTTCCAGCAACCCCTTGGCCAGGCCCAGCAGGACGATCTGGTCGGCCAGCGTGAAGTCGCCGATATTGCGGCCTTGCCGTCCCTCAACCGGCGATTGTTTCGCCCAAGCGAGCCATTCGGTGTGGATGTGCATCTGCACTTCATGGCCCCGCTCCACGATGGCAGCGATGATCGGCGTCAGAAAATCGGCACCATGAACCAGCGCGGGCAGAGGATCGAGAAAGAATACGCCCTTCAGGCCATGGCGGTCCAGCATGTCCATCTGCCAGCCAATGCCGTGCGGCTGGCCCTGCGCCTCTGCCCAGATCGAACGGCGGATATTCTCCTCCAGGCCCACACCGCGCTGCTGGAGCAAGGATGACAGTTCCGTATCGACAGTGATGAGCAGCGCAGTCATGGGCGATCCGGCAGGGGGAGGCGTCAGTCAGCAATAGCTGGCAGGAGTTAAGGACCAGTAATACTTCTCCCATACGCCCATTAGGACACATGGTAGAAAGACGGCTCTGGACCTTCAATCCGTAACTTTACTGGTAAGACGCCGCGTGCCGGCGGCAACCTTATCCGATCAGCGAAAATTCGCCATAATTGCCCTGGAAGAACAATAAGGGCCGCTCCGGTCGGTCGACCTCCAGCGCCACGACCCTGCCCAGCACGATATAATGGTCGCCCGCTTCATGCACGGCGTCCAGCGTACAGTCGATCCAGGCGACGACATCGTCCAGGATCGGCGATCCGTTCGCCGATGCACGATGCGACACACCGGCAAACTTGTCCTCGCCGCGCCCGGACAGCTGGCGGCACAGCGCCTGCTGGTCGCTGGCGAGCACGTTGACGCAGAATTTGCCGACCGCAGCCAGGCGTGGCCAGCTGCTCGACGTCTTGGCCGGGAAGAAGGCGACCAGCGGCGGATCGAGCGAGACCGAGGTGAATGAGCCGACCACCATGCCGACCGGCGCGCCATCTGCTTCAATGGCTGTGACGACACATACGCCAGTGGGATAATGGCCCAGCACGCGACGGAAAGTTGCGCTGTCGAAACTGATATTGTCACTCATGCTGGCTTTTTCCTGCACTGTGTTTGTCCACGAACCTGCCATTGGATGGGGGCATCCTTTGTCGAGCAGAGCGCGATTCCGCCCGCCGCCAGCACCGCCAGCGTCAGCAGTTCCGACGCATTGGACGCCATCGTTGCGATCTGCACCGATTTTTCCATGCCGACCAGAACCGGGCCGATCATCGACGTGCCACCCAGTTCGCGCAGCAGCTTGGCCGAAATATTGGCCGATTGCAGGCCGGGCATGACCAGCACATTGGCCGGGCCGGACAGGCGGCTGAACGGATAATTCTTCATCACGGCCGGGTTGAGCGCGACATCGGCGGTCATTTCGCCTTCATACTCAAAATCGACATCGCGTTCGTCGAGCAGCTTCACCGCGCCACGCACATTTTCCAGAAATGCGCCGGGCGGGTTGCCGAAATTGGAGTAGGAGAGGAAGGCAACGCGCGGGTCATGGCCCATCCGTCGGGCGACGGCGACGGTGCCCTCCGCAATGTCGGCCAGTTCGCCGGCCGTCGGGCGTTCATTGACCGTGGTATCGGCCAGAAACACGGTCTTGTCCTTCGATACCATGACATGGATGCCAAAGGGGGTGCGCCCCGCGGCCGGGTCCATCACGCGCTTCACCTCGCGCAGCGTCTGGGCATAGGGGCGGGTCATGCCGGTGATCATCGCGTCGGCCACGCCCATCTTGACCAGCAATGTACCAAAAATGTTGCGATCCCGGTTCACCATCCGCTCACAATCACGGCGCAGATAGCCGCGCCGCTGGAGCCGACTGTAAAGCAGGTCGACCATTTGGGGCACCAGCGGCGAATTGACGCTGTTGTGCAGCTCGAAACTGTCGGGATCGCGCACGCCCAGCGCCTTGAGCTTGTCGACCACCTCGCCGCGCCCGACCAGCACCGGGATGCCATAGCCCAGGTCGCGGAACTGGATCGCGGCGCGTAGCACGACCTCCTCCTCCGCTTCGGCGAACACGACGCGCTTGGGATTGGCCTTGGCCATCTCATAGGCGGATGTCAGGACCGAGGTGGTCGGGTTGAGCCGGGCCTTGAGCGACTGGCGATAGGCCGCCATGTCGGCGATTGGCTTTTGCGCGACGCCGCTATCCATCGCCGCCTGCGCCACGGCCGACGGCACCACTTCCATCAGGCGCGGGTCAAACGGGGCGGGGATGATATAGTCCGGGCCGAAACTGTGCGAACGGCCATAGGCCTTGGCCACTTCCTCCGGCACCTGCTCACGCGCCAGTTCGGCGATGGCATGGGCGGCGGCGACCTTCATCGCTTCATTGATCGTCGTCGCCCGCACGTCCAGCGCACCCCGGAAGATGAAGGGGAAGCCGATGACGTTGTTGACCTGATTGGGATAGTCCGACCGGCCGGTGGCGACGATGGCTTCCGGCCGCACGGACTTGGCATCGGGGGGCGTGATTTCCGGGTCGGGATTGGCCATGGCGAAGATGATCGGCTTTTCGCCCATATCCTTGACCATGTCCGGCGTCACCGCGCCCTTGACCGAAAGCCCCAGGAACACGTCCGCGCCCTTCATCGCTTCCTTGAGCGTGCGGGCGTCGGTTTTCACCGCATGGGCCGACTTCCACTGGTTCATGCCTTCGGTGCGACCCTGATAGATCACGCCCTTGCTGTCGCACATGATGACATTGTCACCCGCCACGCCCAGCGCCTTGATCAGCTCGGTGCAGGCGATCGACGCCGCACCCGCGCCATTGACCACGACTTTCAGGTCTTTCAGTTCGCGCCCGGTCAGCATCGCTGCGTTGATGACGCCCGCCGCCGCGATGATCGCGGTGCCATGCTGGTCGTCATGGAACACCGGGATGTTCATCCGCTCTTTGAGCGTCTGTTCGATGATGAAGCACTCCGGCGCCTTGATATCCTCAAGGTTGATGCCGCCAAAGGTCGGCTCCATCAGCTCGACTGCGTCGATGAAGCGATCGACATCCTCGGTCTTGAGTTCGATGTCGATGGAATCAACGTCGGCGAAGCGCTTGAACAGCACCGCCTTGCCCTCCATCACCGGCTTGGACGCCAGCGCGCCCAGATTGCCAAGGCCCAGGATCGCCGTACCGTTGGTGATGACGGCGACCAGATTGCCCTTGGCCGTATAGTCATAGGCGGTGGCAGGATCGGCCGCGATCGCCAGCACCGGCACAGCGACGCCCGGCGAATAGGCCAGCGACAGGTCGCGCTGGGTCGCCATCGGCTTGGACGCGATGATCTCGATCTTGCCGGGGCGGCCGGTCGAATGGAAGAACAGCGCCTCGCGCTCGGAAAATTCCACATTCGACTTGTCGGTCATCAGATACCCGCCTTTGCTGTCCGTTACCTTGGCCCTAGCGGCAAGCGCGCCTTGTGGGCAAGTGCGAGAAGGCCGCTTTTCACGGCTCTTTCCTGCGTGGCGGCTTGGCGCTATCGCACGATCATGCCCAGCGCCCCTCATGACACCGCGATCCAGCCGCCGCTTACCCCGATGATGGCGCAATATCTGTCGCTCAAGGCGCGGGCGAGCGATTGCCTGCTCTTCTACCGCATGGGCGATTTCTTCGAGCTGTTCTTCGATGATGCGAAGGCTGCCGCCGCGACGCTCGATATTGCGCTGACCAGTCGGGGCGAACATGGCGGCACACCGATTCCGATGTGCGGTGTGCCGGTGCATAGCGCGGAGGGCTATCTGGCCAGGCTGATCAAGGCCGGCCATCGGGTCGCCATTGCCGAACAGACCGAAACGCCCGCGCAGGCGAAGGCGCGCGGCGGCAAGACGCTCGTGGCGCGCGACATCGTCCGCTATGTGACGGCGGGTACGCTGACCGAGGAGACCCTGCTCGATTCCCGGCGCGACAATATGCTGGTGGCCCTCGCACAAGTGGGAGGAGACGGCGAGATTGGCCTTGCCGCCGCCGATATCTCCACTGGCCGGTTCGAGACGATGACCTGCCGCGCCATCGATCTGCCCGCCGAACTCGCCCGCTTGCGTCCCAGCGAGACGGTAGTGGCGGACGGATCAACGCTCGACATAACCGACGCCCATATGTTCGATCGCGCGGCCTTTTCCAGCAGTCGCGCCGAAACAGCGCTCAAACGGCTGTTCGGGGTTGCGACGCTCGACGGCTTTGGCCAGTTCAGCCGCGCCGAACTGGCGGCGATGGGGGGACTGACCGCCTATCTCGACCATGCGGGGAAGGGGACACTGCCCTTCCTTGCGCCACCCCTGCGCCAGACCAGCGGCGGCCATGTCGCGATCGACGCGGCGACGCGCGAAAGTCTGGAGATTGTCGCGACGATGAGCGGCGCGCGCGCGGGCAGCCTGCTGGGCGCGGTCGATCGCACGGTGACGGGGGCGGGTGCCCGGCTGCTCGCGCAGGATTTGTCCGCGCCGCTGATGGACATGGGTCTGATCGAGGCGCGGCTGGGGCTGGTGCAGCTGTTCCACGACGATGCGGGGCTGCGCGACCAGCTCCGTGCAGCCTTGCGCGCCCTGCCAGACATTGGCCGGGCGCTGGGCCGGGTCGCGGTGGGCCGTGGCAGCCCGCGTGACCTGGGCCAGTTGCGCGATGGCCTTGGCGAAGCGCGGCTGCTGCGCGAACGGCTGGGGCGGTTGCCCGAACAGCCGCTGCTGCTTGCTCGCCTGCTCCCCGCGCTCGATGGCCATGGCGCGCTGGTGGACAGGCTGGCGCGGGCGCTGGTGCCTGCCCCGCCGACCGAAACCGCCAGCGGCGGTTATATTGCCGACGGTTATGATCCCGCGCTCGACGAACTGCGCCGCATGGCGGGCGATGGTCGCCGGGCGATCGCTGCGCTGGAGGCGAAATATCGCGCGCAGAGCGGCATCTCCACCCTCAAGATCCGCCATAATGGCGTACTGGGCTATCATGTCGAGGTACCTGCCCGCGCTGCCGACACGCTGATGCAGCCCGACAGCGGCTTCACCCATCGCCAGACGCTGGCCGGCGTCGTGCGGTTCAACTCGGTCGACCTGCATGAGGAAGCCGGGCGCGTCGCGCAGGCGGGCGGTCACGCGCTGGTGGCCGAAGCCGCGCATCTGGAGGATCTGATCGCCGCCGTGCTGGATCGCAAGGCCGACATCGCCCGCGCCGCACAGGCGCTGGCCCGGCTCGACGTCGCGGCCGCGCTTGCCGAACGCGCGGCGGAGGGCGGCTGGCAGCGGCCGCATTTCGTCGCGGCGGACGGGGCGGGGCCATGCCTCGACATCACCGGCGGACGGCATCCGGTCGTGGAGGATGCGCTGCGGCGCGACGGGCAGGCCTTTGTCGCCAATGATTGCCGTCTGGTGCAGGACGATCGGCTCTGGCTGGTCACTGGTCCCAATATGGGCGGTAAATCCACCTTTCTGCGGCAAAATGCGCTGATCGTCATATTGGCGCAGGCAGGCGCCTATGTCCCCGCACAGGCGGCGACGCTCAGTCTGGTCGATCGACTGTTCAGCCGGGTCGGGGCGTCGGACAATCTGGCGCGGGGGCGATCGACCTTCATGGTCGAGATGGTCGAGACCGCCGCCATACTGGCGCAGGCGACCGCCGACAGCTTCGTGATCCTCGACGAGGTCGGGCGCGGCACCTCCACCTATGACGGGCTGGCGCTCGCCTGGGCGGTGGTGGAGGCGGTGCATGAGGTCAATCGCTGCCGCTGCCTGTTCGCCACCCATTATCATGAACTCACGCGCCTCGCCGAAAGCCTGTCCGCGCTCTCGCTCCACCATGTTCGCGCGCGCGAATGGAAGGGCGATCTGGTGCTGCTGCACGAACTGGCACAGGGACCGGCCGACCGCAGCTATGGCCTGGCCGTCGCGCGGCTCGCGGGCCTTCCCGCCGCCGTCCTGAAGCGCGCCAAGGATGTGCTGGCGCGGCTGGAGGCGGGCAAGGCAAAGACCGGGGGCATCGCGGCGGGGCTGGACGATCTGCCGCTGTTCGCCGCCGTTGCGGCCGAACCCGAAGCGGTGATCGACCCGTTACGCGCCGCGCTCGACGGCATTGACGCCGACGCATTGTCGCCGCGCGAAGCGCTCGATCAGATATATCGACTGAAACAACTGGCCGCGACCAGCGACCATGACTAGATAGCCTCCATGGTCATGCATTTTCCCGCGCTGGGATCGCGCCGTGCGATCATTGATCGGCGCGCGATTTCCGACAACATCACCGCCCAGGCGCAAATGCACCGTAGTGATCCGATGCTGCTGCGCGGCCTGATCGTCAAGGAATTGAAGGCGGCGCTGGATGGAGGCCGGGCCGAAGTCGCCCGCCGGCTGGAGGCCAAGCCCACGCGCGGGCGGGAGACGGTGACGGCCTTTGCCTTCCTGATCGACCAGATTCTCCGCCTGCTCTACGACGCGACGACGCACCATCTCTACCCGTCGGGCAATCGCAGCACGGGCGAGCGGATCGCCCTGATCGCGGTTGGCGGCTATGGCCGGGGTGAAATGGCGCCGCATAGTGACGTCGATATCGGCTTCATTACGCCCTGGAAGCCGACCGGCTGGACCGAGCAGGTCATTGAATCCATGCTCTATTCGCTGTGGGATCTGGGCCTGAAAGTCGGCCATTCCAGCCGCTCCATCGACGAGACGATGCGGATGGCCAAGGCGGACCTGACCGTCCGTACCGCCCTGTTGGAGGCGCGCTATATATGGGGCGACCGGGCGCTCTATGAGGAAACGTCGACCCGTTTCGACGCGGAAGTGATGCAGGGCACCGCTCGCGCCTTCGTCACCGACAAGCTGGCCGAGCGCGAGGAGCGGCACAAAAGGATGGGCGACAGCCGCTATGTCGTCGAACCCAATGTGAAGGAGGGCAAGGGCGGCCTGCGTGACCTTCACACCCTTTTCTGGATCGGCAAATATGTGAACCGGGTGCGATCGGTCGCAGAGCTGGTCGATGTCGGGCTGCTGACACAGCTGGAATTGCGCCAGTTCCAGAAGGCGGAAGATTTTCTGTGGGCGGTGCGCTGTCATCTCCACACCATCACCGGCCGGGCGGAGGATCGGCTGACCTTCGACCTCCAGCTGGAAACCGCGACGCGGATGCGCTTTACCGGGCGGCATGGCCGGTCCGGGGTGGAGCGCTTCATGCGCTATTATTTCCTCAACGCCAAAATCGTGGGCGACCTGACTGCCATGTTCCTGGCTCATCTGGATGACCAGATGGCGGCCAAGGGGCGGCGCTACATCCCCGCCATGTTCCGCCGGCCCAAGAAGCTGGACGGTTTCGTCCTGGAACGCGGCCGCCTGTCGCTGCCCAGCGACGATTTCTTTCAGGACGATCCGGTCCGCCTGATAGAGATTTTTGCGGTGGCCGACCGCCACGGCCTGTCGATCCACCCCAGCGCGATCCGCGCTGCCAGTCGCGACGCTGGCCTCATCACGGCCAAGGTGCGCAAGGACGCGCGTGCCAACGCCGCGTTCATGGAGGTGCTCACCAGCCCGCGTGACCCCGAAACCGTCCTGCGCTGGATGAACGAATCCACGGTATTCGGCCGTTTCATCCCTGATTTCCGTCGGGTCGTGGCGCAGATGCAGTTCGATATGTATCACCATTATACGGTGGACGAACATACGATCCGTGCCGTTGGCCTGCTTGCCCGGATCGAAAAGGGCGATCTGCCCGAAGATCATCCGCTGGCGTCTGAATTGATGGGCAAGCTACTCTCGCGCCGCGTCCTCTACGTCGCGGTGCTGCTGCATGACATTGCCAAGGGGCGGGGCGGCGACCACAGCATATTGGGCGCGGAAGTCGCCGAACATCTTTGCCCGCGCCTTGGCCTGACCCCGGCGGAGACGGAGACGGTCGCCTGGCTGGTGCGCTACCATCTGTTGATGTCGGCCACCGCTTTCAAGCGCGATCTGGCCGATTACAAGACGATCCTCGATTTCGTCGATGTCGTGCAAAGCCCGGAACGGCTGCGGCTGCTGCTCTGCCTGACCGTGGTGGATATTCGCGCTGTCGGACCGGGTGTGTGGAACAGCTGGAAGCGGCAATTGCTGGGCGACCTGTACGAATCGGCCGAAGAATTGCTGCGGCTGGGCCACAAGCAGAAGGGCCGTAGCGAACGGGTCGCGGCCAAGCAGGAAGCGACGCGGCTGGCGCTGGGGCTGCCCGATGCGGAGTTTGAGCGGCTACGCAGGCGTCTGCCTGAATCCTACTGGATCGCCGAGCCAGAGGATATATTGATCCACAACGCGCACCACATATTGGCGTCCGCTGACGCCCCATTGTCGATCGCGGCTCATTATTATCCGCAACGCGGCGCGACGCTGGTGACGGTCTATGCCACCGACCATCCAGGTCTGTTCTACCGTATTGCCGGGGCCATCCATCTGGCGGGCGGCAACATCATCGACGCGCGCATCCACACGACGCGCGATGGCGTGGCGATCGACAATTTCCTGGTGCAGGACCCGTTTGGCGGCGCCTTCCACAATCCCGACCAGCTCACTCGCATCCGCAACGCGATCGAGGATTCGCTGTCCAACCGCCACCGGATGATCACCAAATTGTCGGCGCGTCCGCTCACCCGGACCCGCGCCGAAGCCTTCCGCATCGTCCCCAATGTGCTGATCGACAACAAGGCGTCAAACCGCTTCACCGTGGTGGAAATCAACGCGGCTGACCGGCCTGCCCTGCTGTTCAGCCTCGCCAATGCGCTGTTCCAGTCGAAGGTCACGGTCCACAGCGCCCATGTTGCCACCTATGGCGAACGCGCGGTCGATACCTTCTACGTCACCGACCTGCTGGGCGGCAAGATTGAGAGCAAGGCGCGGCTGCAAACGCTGGAGCGCCGCCTGCTGGACGCCGCAGGCGGTGAGATTGGCGAGGCGCTGGAGCGGGCTTAACCCGGCTGCGTCGCCAGCCAGGCCGCCACGTCCGCCGCGACCTTGTTTGCCGCCGCGTTGAGCGGCGCGCCGATCGTGCCTGCCTCGATCTTCGCGCCCACCGGCACGCTGGCGGTGAAGCGCTGCCGCGCGATCACCGTGCCGCTGCCCTTGGTCAATATGGCATCATAGGTCACGACCGCGCTGTTGCCCGGCGCGTCGATGCCGAAAGCGACCAGTTCACCCATCAGCCGCTGGCCTGCGTCGCCAGCATATTGGCCGGGGTCCAGCACGATGCGGTTGCTGGTCGCGGAAATCGTTTCCGCCAGCAGCTTCTGGAACAGGTGGCGCGGGGTGTCGGACCATTGCACCTTGGTCACATAGGCAACCGAAGTGGGCGACAGCTGCACTGGCACCCGCACCGTATCCAGCATTTTGGGCGCTTCGGGATCGGCCACGGTCAGGCTTGGCCCCTGCGCTCCGGTCAACAAGCGCCCTGGCGCAACCCTCTGCGCGGCGCTGAGCGCCAGCAACTGTTCCGGCGGCTTGGCCCCGAAAGACACGCAACCTGCCAGCAGGAAGGCGGCGGTGAGCGCAACTATGGCGCTGCGCGTTTGGCGGTTGAACATGCGCCTTGTCCCTCTCATCATGGCTTGTAATCCGGCAATTTGGGCGATCCGACCAGCGAACCGGCCCCTTGCTGGTCCAGTTTCTCGGCAACACCCCGGAAAGCGCGCGACATTTCGCGCAGGTCGCGGACCAGCTGGTTGACCTCCGGCATGGTCTGGTTGCTGAACGCGCGCACGCCCGGCTGGGCTTCGGCAATGGTCTTGTCGAGCGTGTCGATGCTCCGCGTCGCCGACTGCACGCTCTTGCGCAGGTCGGCCATCAGCGGCTTGCCCTCGTCCGTCAGCATCGCGTCGGTCGTCGCGGCGAGTTTGCCAATCTGTTCGGCTGCAACCCCGGTGCGCTGCACCGCGATACGCGCTTCGGCCAGCGTGGCGGAGATTTCCGGGCTGCGATCGGCCAGCGAGCTGGAGATGCGCTCGACATTGGCCAGGATGCCTGCGATCGACTGCTGATTCTTGTCATTCAGCAATTCGGTCAGCCGCTCGGTCAGGGTCGACAGCCGTTCCAGCAGTTGCGGCGCATTGTTGAGCAGTTCGCCCAACGCACCCGGCTTGGTCGGGATTACCGGCACGCCGTCGGGGCAGACCGCCAGCGGGTTATTGGTTGGGCAGGCGATTGGCGGCGCGCCCTTGACCGCGCCGTCCAGCACGATTTCGCTGACCCCGGTAAAGCCCACGCCTGCGATCGTCGCGGTGGTGCCTTGCAGGACGGGCGTGCCATCCTTTACCGAAATGCGCACCCGCACAAAGCCGGGATCGCGCTTCCACAGCTCGATCCTTTCAACCTGGCCCGATGGAACGCCGGAATAATTGACGCTGGACCCCTTCGCCAGTCCGTTGACCGACTGTTTGAAGAAGATGTCATATTCCTTGTTCTGCCCATCGGAGATGCGCGAGAACCAGAAGGCGGCCGCAATGATCGCCGCCAGCAAGATCAGCGTGACCGCGCCCACCAGCACATGGTTGGATCGGGTTTCCATATCCTATTGCCTTCCATCGGGCGGGGTCTGTGCCGCCCTATCCTGTTCGCGGTCGTGATGACGTGCAACCGCCGCCGTCGCGGCGCGGCCGCGCGGGCCGTTGAAATATTCCTGTATCCACGGATGATCGGTCGCCAGCAATTCCTCGATCGTGCCGACCGCAATGACCTTGTGATCCGCCAATACCGCCACCCGGTCGCAGATCGAATAGAGCGTATCCAGGTCATGGGTGATCAGGAACACAGTCAGCCCCAGCGTCTGTTGCAACTGGCGGGTCTGTTCGTCAAAGGCCGCCGCGCCGATCGGGTCCAGCCCGGCGGTCGGCTCGTCCAGGAACAGCAGGTCCGGGTCCAGCGCCAGCGCGCGCGCCAGCCCAGCGCGCTTCTTCATGCCGCCCGACAGTTCGGACGGATATTTGGGGCCAGCCTCGGCCGGCAGCCCGGTCATCCGGATCTTGTAGGCGGCAATCTCGTCGCGCAGTTCCGCGCCGATATTGGGATAATATTCGCGGATCGGCACTTCGACATTTTCAGCGACTGTCAGCGTCGAAAACAGGGCGCCGCCCTGAAACAATACGCCCCAGCGCTTGCGGATCGCCAGCGCCTCATCGTCCAGTCGCCCGACCATCGATTCGCCAAAGACGTGGATTTCGCCCTCGTCCGGGGTCTGGAGGCCGATGATCGCCCGCATCAGCACCGATTTGCCCGTGCCCGACCCGCCGACCACGCCCAATATCTCGCCCTTGCGCACGTCCAGGTCGAGCCCGTCATGCACCACCTGTTCGCCGAAACTGTTGCGGATGCCGCGCACCGAAATGGCGATATCGCTCTGCGCCATCATCGATTCGACCCGCGCTTCCTCGGCGGCGATGTCGTCCTGCTCCGCCATCAGTTCCACCCCAGCCAAGTGAAGAATACGGCGAATATGGCGTCGAGGACGATGACCAGGAAGATCGCTTGCACGACCGCAGCGGTGGTGCGCAGCCCCACTTCCTCGGCATTGCCCTTGACCTGCATCCCCTGGAAACAACCGGAAATGGCGATGATCAGGCCAAATACGGGTGCCTTGATCAAGCCCACCCACAGGTCGGTGATCGGCACGACTTCGCGCAGCCGCTGGATGAAGGTGATTGGCGGTATGTCGAGTGCAATGGCACAGAGAAAACCGCCGCCAATCACCGCCATGATCGACGCATAAAAGCCCAGCAGCGGCATCATGATGACGACCGCCAGCGTGCGCGGCAGCACCAGCGCCTCCATCGGCGACACGCCGATCGTGCGCATCGCATCGACTTCCTCGGTCAGCTTCATCGTGCCGAGTTGCGCGGCGAACGCGGAACCGGAACGGCCCGCGACCATGATCGCGGTCATCAGCACGCCCAACTCACGGAAGGTCAGGCGACCGACCAGATTGATCGCCAGCATCTCCATGCCGAACTGGCGCAACTGCACCGATCCTTGCTGCGCGATGACGATGCCGATCAGGAAACTCATCAGGCCGATAATGCCCAGCGCGGACACGCCCACCACCTCGAACCGCTGGACCACAGCGTTGACGCGGAAGCGGCGGGGGTGGCGGATGATGCTCCAGGTAGCGACCAACGTACCGCCGAAAAAGCCCAGCAGGCCCAGCATGGTCGATCCCGCCGTGCTGACCGCCTCGCCAATCTGGCCGACGATGCGACGGACCGCGGGGACATGATCGGGCCGGATCAACACCGGCTCATCCAGCGCGCCAACCGCATCGATCAGGCGCATCGTATCGTCGCGCCCGCCGGTGATCGGGCTGTTCAGCCGCTTGGCGGTGCGATGCACGGTCCAGGCGCCGATCGTGTCGATATGCTCCACGCCCGACAGGTCGATCGCACTGACCGGACCCTGCACGGCATCCAGTCGGCTTGGCAGATCATGCAGACAGGCGATCGCCAGCGACCCGGAAAGCCGGATCACTGTGCCGTCGTCGCGCATTTCTTCAGCAAGATCGGCGGCTTTGTTCATGCGATGGGATTACTGGTCCAATATCGGTTGCACGGCAAGCCGAAACGGCCCAACTGCAAGCCAGAACGAAGCACTAGGGCAAAAGTTTCGGACACGGCATGACGCACCGGCTCGCAATTTACGACATGGACCGCACGGTGACGTTCAGCGGCACCTATACCGGCTTTCTCATTCATATGGCGCGCGCCATGGCCCCCTGGCGGTTGGCGCTGCTGCCCTGCGTCGGGCTGCTGATGCTCGCCTATGTGATCAAGCTGATCACTCGCCAGCGCCTCAAGGAACTGAATCAGGCGCTGATGATCGGCTTCAATGTCGAGCGTGCGCGGTTGATGCCGCATGTCGAAACCTATGCCGACAAGGTCATCGCGACCAATTTGCGCCAGGGCGCGGTGGCGCAGATCGCGCAGGACCGGGCCGATGGCTATCGCCTCGTCCTCGCGACCGCCTCCTACCGCCTCTATGTCGAGCCGATCGCCCGGCGGCTGGGCTTCGACGCGGTGATCGCGACCGATCATCTGAGCCAGGATCTGCGCTATGTCCGTGCCAAGATTGCGGGCGAAAATTGCTACGACACCGGCAAGCTGCGGATGATCAAGGCGTGGATGGTGGCTGAGGCGATCGACCGCAGCCAGGCGCATATCCGCGCTTACTCCGACCATGTGTCGGACGCGCCTATGCTCGAATTTGCCGACATCCCCTTCGCCTCCAACCCGCACAAGAAGCTCGCGAAACTGGCGGCGCAGCGCGGCTGGACGCGGGTGGACTGGAACTAGTGCTTCGATTCTGACATTCGATACCGTTTGAGGCGACGCCGCGCTCGAATGTCAAAATCGATCCGGCCTAGCGAACGGGGGAGGGGAGCGGCTGGCCTGCAAAATGGGCGGCCAGATTGGCGATCAGCATCTGCGCCATCCGCCCGACCGCCTCATGCGTCGCGCCGCCGGTATGCGGGGTCAGCACGACATTGGGGACGTCCGCCCAGCGCGCCGGATCGGTCGGTTCGGGGTCGAACACGTCGATCGCCGCGCCGCCCAGCCGTCCGCTTTTCAGCGCTGCGATCAGCGCTTCTTCGTCCACCAGCTGCCCGCGCGCGACATTGACCAGCAGCCCGTCCGGCCCCAGCATATCCATGATCGCCGCCGAAATCATCTTGCGGTTGCTCTCGTCCGCGCGCGCCGCGACCAGCACAATGTTGCTCTGACGCGCCAATGCATCCAGACTGTCGGCGCGCGGCCAGGGGAGGGTGGGCTTGTCGCGCGGTCCCCACCAGCCGATCTGCATCCGCATCGCCTGCGCCCGCTCCGCCGCTGCGATGCCGATCGATCCCATGCCGATAATCCCCAGTCGCGCCCCGCCCATCGACCTGGTGCGCGTCTTGGTGTCGATCGTCCACTTGCCGGCACGCAAATGCCGGTCGCCGCCAACGATCCAGCGGCGATGGGCGATCATCAGCCCGATCGCATGGTCGGCCACATCCTGTGCATTGGCGTCGCCCGCATGGGTCACGGCGATGCCGCGTTGCCGCGCCAGCGCCAGATCCACCCCGTCATAGCCCACGGTGAAGCAGGCGATCAGCGACAGGCGCGGCATTGCGTCGATCAGCGCCCGCTCCAGCACGAACTCGCCCGCCCACACGACCGCATCGACACCCGCCAGGTGCGTGGCGTCGGGATGCTCCCACAAAGCGATGACGTCATGATCACTGGCCAGCAGCGTCAGCAAGGGGTCCAGCAAAGGCTGGCCCACCAACAGCACAGGGCGGCGCATCTCAGCCAATCGCCCGAAGGGCTTGCGCGAAATCGGCGATCAGATCGTCGGCATCCTCGCAGCCGATCGAGATGCGCACCATATTGTCGCCAATCCCCAGCGCTGCCTTGCGCGCGGCAGGCACCGACAAATGGGTCATCGCGGCGGGATGGCTTGCCAGTGTCTCCGTTCCGCCCAAACTTACCGCCAGCTTGGCGATCTTGAGCGCATCGAGAAAGGCGAAGGCCTCCGCCTCGCCACCTTTCAGGTAAAGCGAGAAGGTCGATCCCGCCCCGCTGCAATGGCGCGCATATATGTCGCGCTGCCGCTCGCTTTCGGGAAAGCCCAGATAGACGATCTTCTCCACTTGCGGCTGATCCTTCAGCCAGCCGCACACCTTCGCCGCATTTTCGCCCGCCCGGCTCATCCGCAGCTCCAGCGTCTCAAGGCTGCGCAACAGCATCCACGCGCTGTGGGGGTCCAATATGGTCCCGATCGTGTTGCGCATCAGCCGGATGGTGGTGATCAGCGCATTGGACCCCAGCACCCCGCCAGCGACCAGATCGCTATGCCCGCCCGCATATTTGGTCAGGCTATAGATCACCAGATCCGCGCCATGGGCCAGCGGCTTCAACCATAATGGTCCCAGGAATGTATTGTCGATCGCGACCGGCGGCACATGGCTTTCGCCCGCAAACAGGAAGTTGCGCCGCGCGACAACTGCGTCGATATCGACCAGCACATTGGTCGGATTGGCCGGACTTTCCAGATAGATCATCGCAACGCGGCCAAAGCCCCTGGCCTTCTCGATCACCGCGCCAATCTCGTCTGCGGTCGCGCCCGCCGGGAAATCGAGCCACTGCACCCCGAACTTGCCCAATATCCGCCCGATCAGCGATTCGGTCGCGGCATAGAGCGGCGCGGAGTGGACGATCACGTCACCCGGCTGCACCATCGCCAGCAAAGTCGTCGCGATCGCCGACATGCCGCTGGAAAAGAGCAATGCATCCTCGGCATCTTCCCATACCGATAGCCGATCCTCGGCAATCTCCTGATTGGGACCGTTGAAGCGCGAATAGACAAGGCCCTCCGATCCGCCGGGCCTTATGCCCGTCACCCCTTCAAAATGCCGCTTGCCCGCCGCCGCACTTTCAAACGCGAAGGTGGAGGTGAGAAAGATCGGGGGTTTGAGAGACCCCTCCGACAGGGTCGGATCATAGCCATGCCCCATCATCAGCGTCGCGGGTTTCAGCTTGCGCCCGTCAATCTCCATGATTGGCGGCTTGGGACGGCGGCGGTTGGATTCGACACCGGTGAGGTCGGCTTCACTTTCGCCAGACATAGATTATCTCCTGCTCGATACGGCGTCTGCTGCGCCGCTCCTGATGGCGCGATGATAACGCAGGGACGGGCCGGAGGGCCAGAGGGTGGCGTAAGAATATTTCGCGCGTTGGTATTTTAGTTACTGTATATGCGGCGGTGTGGACGAAGGCGGTGACACCGGACGGGCGCCTCCCTACATCCCGTTCATGGTTCTTCTCCCCCCCGTGCTGGAACAATGGTTCGCCGCGCGCGACTGGACCCCGCGCGCCCATCAGCGCGCGATGCTCGCCGCAGCGCGCCGGGGCGATCATGCGCTGCTCGTGGCCCCGACCGGTGCGGGCAAGACGCTGGCGGGCTTCCTTCCCACGCTCACCGACCTGATCGATCGGCCGACCGACCGGCTCCACACCCTCTACGTTTCGCCGCTCAAGGCGCTGGCGGTCGATGTCCGCCGCAATCTACTGACCCCGGTCGAGGAAATGGCGCTGCCGATCCGCGTCGAAACCCGCACCGGCGACACACCATCCGACCGCAAGGCCCGCCAGCGCGTCAAGCCGCCCCACATATTGCTAACTACCCCCGAATCGCTCTCGCTGTTGCTCAGCTATCCCGACGCAGTGCTGATGTTCGCCGATCTGCAAACCGTCATCGTCGACGAAGTCCATGCCTTCGCCACCCAGAAACGCGGCGATCTGCTCAGCCTGTCGATGGCGCGGCTTCAGGCGATCAACCCCGGCCTGCGCCGCGTCGCTTTGTCCGCCACCGTTGCGGACATCGACGCCTACCGCGGCTGGCTCGCGCCAGATGGCGATATCGACACGGTGGCGGCGGTGCTGGGAGAGGTTGGCGCAGAACCCAATGTCACTATCCTCATCCCCGAAGGCCGCGTCCCCTGGTCGGGTCATTCGGGCAAATATGCCGCCAATCAGGTCATGGCCGAAATCGCCGCACATCAGACCACGCTGGTATTCTGCAACACGCGCGGCCTCGCCGAACTCATCTTTCAGTCATTATGGTCCGCCAATGACGCGAACCTGCCCATCGCCATCCACCATGGCAGCCTGTCGATCGAGGCGCGCCGCAAGGTGGAATCGGCGATGGCCGACGGCAGACTGCGCGCACTGGTCGCCACGGCGTCGCTCGACCTGGGCGTCGACTGGGGCAATGTCGATTGCGTCATCCAGATGGGGGCGCCCAAAGGCTCCTCCCGCCTGCTCCAGCGCATCGGCCGCGCCAACCACCGGCTCGATCAGTCGAGCGAGGCGATCCTGATCCCCGGCAACCGGTTTGAATATCTCGAAGCCCGCGCCGCATTGGACGCGGTGGAAGCGGGCGAACGCGATGCCGATGATTTTCGCGCGGGCAGCCTCGACGTGCTGGCCCAGCACATCATGGGTCTTGCCTGCGCCGGGCCGTTCCGCGAAGCGGCGATGCTCGCCGAAATCCAGTCCGCCACCCCCTATAGCGCGCTGACCCCGCAAGCCTTCGCCTCCGTTCTCCACTTCATCGAAGGCGGCGGCTACGCGCTGCGCGCCTATGACCGGTTCAAACGGCTGACCCGCGATCCCGACGGCACATGGCGCGTTTCCCACCCCCGCTTCATCCAGCAGCATCGCCTGAACGCCGGCATCATCGTCGATCAGCCCGCACTTGCCGTCCGTTTTGCCAATGGCCGCAAGCTCGGCACGGTCGAGGAAGGATTTGCCGCACAACTCACGCCCGGTGACAGCTTCTTCTTTTCCGGCATGGCGCTGGAAGTGGTGAAGATGGACACCAGCGACCTGATCGTCCGTGCCACGTCGAAACAGGCGCGCATCCCCAGTTGGGGGGGCACCCGCATGGCCATGTCCACGCGCCTCGCCGACCGGGTCCGCACCTTTCTGGCCAGTCCCGATCAATGGCACAGCTTCCCGCCCGACGTGCGCGAATGGCTCGACATGCAGAAATTGCGCTCGGTCCTGCCGCAACCGGGACAATTACTCATCGAAACCTTCCCCCATGAAGGGCGGCATTATCTGCTCTGCTACAGTTTTGAAGGCTGGAATGCGCACCAGTCGCTCGGCATGTTGCTCACCCGGCGGATGGAGAGCCAAGGGCTGATGCCGCTGGGTTTCGTCGCCAACGACTATGCGCTCGCCATCTATGGCATGAAGCCCGTCACCGATCCCCAAAACCTGTTTTCCGCCGACATTCTCGACCATGAATTTATCGACTGGGTCGAACAGTCGAGCCTGCTGAAGCGCGCCTTCCGCGACGTCGCCGTCATATCCGGCCTGATCGAGCGCCAGCATCCCGGCAAGCGCAAGACCGGACGGCAGGTGACCTTTTCAACCGACCTCATTTATGACGTACTGCGTAAATATCAGCCCGACCATCTGCTGCTCAAGGCCGCCTGGGCCGACGCGCGGGCGCGGATGACCGATGTGGGGCGGCTCGGCGACCTGATAGATCGCGCTGCGACGACCATGCTGCATGTGACGCTCGACCGGGTCAGTCCGCTGGCCGTCCCCGTCCTAATCCTCATTGGCCGTGAGCATGTCGCGCAAAGTGCGGCGGACGACGCGCTGCTGATCGAGGCGGAGGCGCTTGTCGCGCAGGCCATGCGCCCCGATTGACTGTTTCTGGAGCAATCATCGAAAACGCCACTATCTGAAAGCAAGATTAGCCGTTTCTCTTGGCGATCGTCCGGGTTCATCCAGCGTTTCCCGGTCCGAAGGGTATTCGATCGCCACGATCGATGAAACAACAGAGGAACCTGATCATGCCGAATTCACCGATTTCGGCCGCGTCCCTGCGCGGCCTGACCCTGGCTGCCGTCAGCCTGTCCGCGCTTGTCGGCGCGCAGGCGCTCGCCCAGACGGAAACACAGGTTGCCGGGCGCATGGCGACCGTGACCCTGCCTGCCGATGCTGGCAACACCATGCCGGTCCCCGCCGAAGCCGTGTCCGCTGCCGTCCCCAACCTGACCCGCGACAATGGCGCGCCGATCGGGGCGAACCGCAACAGCAAAACGGCGGGCGATCTTGGTCCGGTCCTGCTGGAGGACACGACGCTGATCGAAAAACTGTCACGCTTCGACCGCGAACGCATCCCCGAACGTGTCGTCCACGCGCGCGGCACCGGCGCCCATGGCATATTCCGCGCCACCGCCGACATTAGCGACCTGACCCGCGCCTCGCTCTTCATGTCGGGCAAGGAAACCCCGATATTCGTGCGCTTTTCCAGCGTGATCCACCCGTCGGGCAGTCCCGAAGGGCTGCGCGATCCGCGCGGTTTCGCCACCAAATTCTACACTGATCAGGGCAATTGGGATCTGGTCGGCAACAACCTGCCGGTCTTTTTCATCCGCGACGCGATGCAATTCCCCGACATGGTGCATAGCCTCAAGCCCTCGCCGGTGACCAACAAGCAGGACCCCAATCGTTTCTTCGATTTCTTTTCCAACACGCCTGAATCGACCAACATGCTGACCCAGCTTTATTCCAATCTGGGTACGCCATCCTCCTACCGCACGATGGACGGCAATGGCGTCCACGCCTTCAAGCTGGTGAATGCGCAGGGCAAGGTCACCTTCGCCAAATTCCGCTGGATCAGCCGTCAGGGCGTCAAGAATCTGACAGCCAGGGACGCAGGCGCGGCGCAGTTCAACTTCATGACAGATGATCTTTATCGCGAAGTAGGCAAGGGCAATGTCCCGACCTGGGATCTGATGATCCAGACCATGTCGCCGGACCAGTTTGCCGGCCTCGATTATAACCCGTTCGACGATACCAAGGAATGGCTGGACGTCCCCTTCCGCAAGATCGGCGAAATGACGCTGAACAGGATGCCCGCCAACTTCTTTGAATTCACCGAACAGTCGGCCTTTGCACCCGCTAATATGGTGCCGGGCATCGAAGCGTCGCCCGACCGCATGTTGCAGGGTCGCCTGTTCAGCTATTCGGACACGCAGCGCTATCGCGTCGGCGCGAACGTCATGGGGCTGCCGGTCAACAAGCCGCTGGCACCGGTGGTGAATAATTATCAGGACGGGGTGATGGACGGGACCGGATCAACCTCCAACGTCAATTATTTCCCCGCAACCGTCCAGAAGCAGGCTGCCGCCGAATTTGGCCAATCCACCTATGCGGTGAACGCCACGGTCGACGCCAAGCCGATCGAAAAGACCAATAATTTTGCGCAGGCGGGCCTATTTTACCGTTCGCTGTCGGCCAAGGACAAGGCCGACCTGATCGCCAATCTGGCGGGCGATCTGGGACAGGTGACCTCCGACCGCACCCGCACGATCATGGTCAGCTACTTCTACCAGGCCGACAAGGACTATGGCACGCGCATCGCCAGGGCGGTCAATGTGCCGATGGGCGAAGTGACCAAGGCGGTATCGGAATATGAGGCCGCCTACCCGCAACAGCGGTTGACGGTGCGCTGAGGCATTAGCCAAACACCGCACTTTCAGGCTCCATGCGCTCCGCTTGAACAGGGCACCCATTCTAGCCCTTCCCCTACAGGGGAGGGGTTGGGGTGGGGGCGGGCGGCAAGATGCCACGCCAGAAATCATCAAGGATGACCCCATGCTCTCCCTCCTCCTAGCCACCACGCTTGCCGCCGCGTCCCCCACAGCCGACGCCCTCCCATCCCCCGAACGCCGCCAGCAACTCCTCTTCGACGCAGCCCGCCTCGGTCGCGCGGACATGATCGCCCCGCTGGTCAAGGCGGGCGTCGACATCAACGCCACCGATGCGCGCGGCTTTACCCCGCTGATCCTGGCCGCCTATAACGGTCAGGCAGAGACGCTCGACGCGCTGATCGCGGCGGGCGCTGACCCCTGCAAGCCTGACGCATCACAGGGCAACACCGCGCAAATGGGCGTCGCCTTCAAGGGCAATGACGCCATTGCAGCCCGGCTGCTGACCGCTGGTTGCGATGTCAACGCCCGCAACATGGCTGGCCAGACCGCTCTGATGATGGCCGCCCTGTTCGGTCGCAGCGCGCAGGTGGCGATGCTGGTCAAGGCTGGTGCCGACCCGGCTTTGGCCGATGCGTCAGGCCGCACCGCCAAAGCGGTGGCGCAGGGACAGGGCAATGACGCCATGGTCGCGCAACTGGAAGGGCGGAACTAGACGCTTACAGCAGCCCTGCTCTCGCTGATCCTCCCCTTGCAGGAGAGGATCAAGGGTTGGTCGATCATGCGCCCTCGTCCCGCTCCCCGCCGCAGCCCTTCAACACGCCATCCCCAAAAGCTACCGCTACCCGGTCGGACCACAGCGCATCGCTCATCCCGTCGCTGCACGGGCCGTCGTTGATCGTCATGGCGAAGCCTTCGCCCGAATAGCGAATGGCGCGCTCCTCGACGTCACGAACGACTACGAATCGTACCGGCGGATGATCCGGCCGTTCCAGCGTTGCGGTCGTGCCGCGCACCGTCACTGCCCAGAACGGCTCGGTGCCGATCGCGCGATAATCGGGTGCGGCCAGGGCGGGAGCCGGGGCAGGCTGTGTTTCACGTGAAACAGGAAAGTGGTCACTTTTCAAAATCTTCGGCTCAGCGACCGGCGCAGTGGCGTTAACCGGCAGCGCGCTATTCACCACCACTGGAATGGCCTGATTGACCGACTCCGCATGATTGTTCGGCTCAGTGTCGCAACCGGCCAGCCCCGCGCTGATCAGCACGACACCCGCCAGTCGCAAGCCCGTCACCCTACACGTCCAGATTGGCGACGTTCAGCGCATTGTCCTGAATGAACTCACGGCGCGGCTCGACGATTTCACCCATCAGGCGGCTGAAAATCTCATCGGCGACATCCGCCTGCTCGACCTCGACCCGCAGCATGGAGCGATTGTCCGGGTCCAGCGTGGTCTCCCACAGCTGTTCCGCGTTCATTTCGCCCAGCCCCTTATAGCGCTGGATCGCCAGCCCCTTGCGCCCGGCGGCCAGGATCGCGGCCAGCAATTCGCTTGGCCGGGTCACCAAAGTCGAACCCTTGGCCGCGACGACCGGCAGGTCATCCTCGCCCGCTTCTTCGGCCGCCTGCGCAGCCTTTGCGCTCACCAGCCGCGACGGCGTTACATAGCTTTGGGATTCCTCGCTTGCCAGCGTGTGCAGCTTGCGCGCTTCGGCCGACCCAACAAAGCCATGTTCGATGACATGATGGTCGGTCACGCCGCGCCACAGTCGCTCGAAATGGAAGCCGCCTTCCTCCGCGATCCGGCCGGTCCATTTGCCTTCCGCATCCTGCGCACCCATCCACGCAACCGCAGCGGCCAGGCGGGTCGCCTGCTCATCCTGCGACAATTCGGGGTCCAGCGCCCCGGTCAGGCTCAGCGCCTCGATGATGGTCGGGTCATAACGGCGCGGCACGTAGCGCATCACTGCACGCATCCGCCGGGCATGATCGACCAGGCTTTTCAGGTCATTGCCGGTCCTTGTGCCGCCCGGTCCCTCCAGCACCATCGATTCGACGCCATTATCGACCAGATATTGCTCCAGCGCGGTGTCGTTTTTCAGATAGAGTTCGCTGCGTCCCCGCGTCGCCTTGTAGAGCGGCGGCTGGGCGATGAAGAGATGCCCGGCCTCGATGATCTGGGGCATCTGGCGGTAGAAGAAGGTCAGCAGCAGCGTGCGGATATGCGCGCCGTCGACGTCCGCGTCGGTCATGATGACGATCTTGTGGTAACGCAGCTTTTCGATGTTGAAATCGTCGCGGATGCCGGTGCCCATCGCCTGGATCAGCGTGCCGACCTCCTTGGAGGAGATCATGCGGTCGAACCGCGCGCGCTCGACGTTCAGGATCTTGCCCTTCAGCGGCAGGATCGCCTGATTATGCCGGTTGCGGCCCTGCTTGGCCGACCCGCCCGCCGAATCGCCTTCGACCAGGAACAGTTCCGACTTGGCGGGGTCGCGTTCCTGGCAGTCGGCCAGTTTGCCGGGCAAGCTGGCAATGTCCAGCACGCCCTTGCGCCGGGTCAGTTCGCGCGCCTTTTTGGCGGCCTCACGCGCGGCGGCGGCGTCGATCACCTTCTGGATGATCATCTTGCCATGGGCGGGATTTTCTTCCAGCCACTCAGCCATCTTGTCGGCCATCAGGCTTTCCAGCGGCTGGCGCACTTCGGAACTGACCAGCTTGTCCTTGGTCTGGGACGAAAATTTGGGATCGGGCAGTTTGACCGACACGATCGCGGTCAGCCCTTCGCGCATATCCTCACCGGTCAGCGACACCTTCTCCTTCTTCAACATGCCCGACTTGTCGGCATAATTGTTGAGGGTCCGGGTCAGCGCCGCGCGGAACGCGGCCAGATGGGTGCCGCCATCGCGCTGCGGGATGTTGTTGGTGAAACACAGCACATTTTCATAATAGCTGTCATTCCATTCCAGCGCGACGTCGATGGTCACATCGTCGCGGGTGCCGGAAATGGCAATCGGCTCCGGCATCATCGCCGCCTTGTTACGATCGAGATATTTGACGAACGCCGCGATGCCGCCCTCATAATAAAGCTCGACCGTCTTGCTTTCCTCATGCCGCGCGTCGGTCAGGAACAGGCGCACGCCGCTGTTCAGGAACGCCAGCTCGCGATAGCGATGCTCCAGCTTGTCGAAATCATAGTCGGTGACATTCTTGAACGTGTCGGTCGAGAACATGAAGGTGACCTTGGTGCCCTTCTGCCCCGGCGCTGCTGGTCCCAGTACCTTCAATGGCGCTTCGGCGTCGCCGTTGCGGAACCGCATCCAATGTTCTTGGCCCTCGCGCCAGATGTTCAGCTCCAGCCAGTCGGACAGCGCGTTCACCACGGACACGCCCACGCCATGCAGGCCGCCCGATACCTTATAGGCATTGTCGTCGCTGGTATTCTCGAACTTACCACCCGCGTGCAGCTGGGTCATGATGACTTCGGCGGCCGACACGCCTTCCTCGCTGTGGATGCCGGTCGGGATGCCGCGGCCATTGTCCATCACGCTGACGGAGCCATCGGGGTTCAGGGTGATGTCGATCCGGTCGCAATGTCCGGCCAGCGCTTCGTCGATCGCATTGTCGCTGACCTCGAACACCATATGGTGCAGGCCCGATCCATCGTCGGTGTCGCCAATATACATGCCGGGCCGTTTGCGCACGGCATCCAGCCCTTTCAGCACCTTGATGCTGTCCGCGCCATATTCGTTAGTGTTCGGGCTGTTCTGGGGTTCGTCGCTCATGCCGAGCATATAGGGAAAGCCTCGCTGAAACTAAAGCGAAACATGGCGGCTTCCCCCCGGTGCAAGACCAGTCTATCTCGTGGCCCATGTTGCGTCCCATCGCCCTGTTTTTCCTGCTAGCCGCCTGTTCCGACAGTCGCGAAGTGCTGGACGAATTGCCCAACAGTTCGCTGGCCGGTGCGCCCCGCGCCGAAGTCCCCGAAAGCCGCATGGACGCGCCGGTCGCGCGGGCGGTGACGATCGGCGAGGATGGCCCGCGCCTCGACGCCTGTGGCGGCATGGGGCAGGTGGCCCGCGCCGGCGCGACTGGCCTGCCCCTGCGCGCCGCGCCCTTTGGCGACGCGAAAATCCTCGCCAGCCTGGCCGAGGGCGACCGCGCCTATATCTGCACCCGCAGCATCGACCAGAAATGGCTGGGCGTGGTGCTGGCCCCCACGCCCCCTGCCGACAACGGCGCTGAAGCGGCCGATTGCGGCGTCTCCTCCCCGGTCGATCGCAAGCAGGCCTATGACGGCCCTTGCGTCAGCGGCTGGCTCGCCAGCGCCTATGTCCGGCTGATCGCCGGCTAAATCTTAAACTCCGCCCAGAAAGTCGATCTTGCCGATCGGCACGCCCGCCTGGCGCAGCAGTGCATAGGCCGTCGTCAGATGAAAATAGAAATTGGGCAGGGAAAAGGTCAGCACATGGCTGCTGCCGGTAAAGGGAATCTCGCCACCCGGCACTTTCAGCACCACGGCGGCATCCTCCCGCCCGTCAATCTTGTCGCGCGGCACCGCTTCCAGCAGCGCGATCGTCTTGGCGATGCGCGCCTGCAACTCGGCGAACGTCAGTTCCGTGTCCGCCATCGCTACCGGCTCCAGATCACCGAGCCGCGTCACCGTCCCCTTGGCGGTATCGCAGGCGAACTGCACCTGCGCGGTCAGCGGCTTCATGTCCGCGATCAGCTGCGCACCGGTCAGCGTCGCGGGATCGATGCCCTTTTCGGCGGCAAAGGCGGCACCCTTGTCAAGCAACCCCGACAGCGCGTTCAGCCCACGGATGAACATGGGCACAGTCAGATCGTATAATGCGGTCGCCATATGGCGTCCCCCCCTCATTGGATGCCGGTGAACACCAGCTTCTGTATGCGACGGCCGGTATTGACCTCGGTTGCATAGATATTGCCGTCGCTGTCGGTATCAATGCTGTGCAGCCAGGTAAATTGTCCCGCCTGCCGTCCCACCCGGCCAATCGCGCCCAGCACCTCATGCGTCTTGCGCAGCAAGATCCAGATCCGCCCGTTCATCATGTCCGCGACATAGAGATAGGTCTGGTCGGGATCGGGGGAAAAGGCGATGTCGGTGACCGTATGGGTGCCGCCAGTCTCGCCCGCAATCACCAGGTCGCGCACGAAGGTCAGGCCGCCATCCTTCCCCCGCCTGAACAGCTGCGCGCGGTTATTGTTGCGATCGCAGACATAGACATGCCCGTCCCTGGTCGGCACTACGCAATGGACGATGTCGGCGAAGGTCTGCGCTTTCGGATCGGCGATCTTGCTGGGGTCGACGGCATGGCTCTGGTCGAACGCCCCCTGCCGTGTCGGCGCAATCGGCGGCCTGGCATAGGCACCCCAGCGGCCCTTATAGCCGTTCGTGCGGGCCTCATATCCGATTACCCGCCGGTTTACATAGCCGTCCGAAATCAGGACCATGCCGTCGGAATGGTTGACGTCGGACGGGTTGCCCAACTGGTCGGTCGCATCATTGCCGCCGGTCTTGCCCCGCTGGCCGAAGGCCCGGACGAATGTGCCATCGGCGCGATAGTTCAGCACGACATGGTCGTCCTTGCCATTGCCGCCGAACCAGACCGTCCCCGCCTGATCGACGAATATGCCATGCAGACTGGCGGGCCACTGGTTGACACCATCGACGCTCGGCGCGCTGTCTGGCCCGCCCCAACCGCCCAGATAGCGACCGTCGCTGCCAAAATGGACCACCGGCGGCGCTGGTTTGCAACAGACGGCGATGGGCGGGTTCTGGGCCAGGCCCGTGTCCGTAGCGGTCAGGCTGTGGGGGCGATGTACGACCCAGACCGAATCATCGGGCGCGACCGCCACCCCGCTGACCTGCCCCAGCAGCATGTCGCCGGGCATGTTTGGCCATGCCGCATCGACCTTGAACCGGGGCATTTTCGTGCCCGCAGGCGCGACCTGCTCAAAGGCGAGCGGGGCGAGCGCACGTTCATCGGGCGCGGCGGCGGTCAACGTCAGCAGCAAGGCGACGGTAAGGAGGGGGCGCATCGGGACAGCTCCGGGATCGGGGGTGGGCAAGCGGATCATGCCCGGATAGCCGCCCCGGTCAATGACCCTTCAGGCCATCGCCGGACGCTCCGGGACGTCGATGCGGAACAATGGCAGGGCATGGTGGACGATCCAGCCTATGCTCACTGCATAGAGGACCGTGCCTGCGCCCACCGTTCCGCCCAGCAGCCAGCCGATCGCCAGCACGCCAATCTCTATGCCGGTGCGGACCCATTTGACCGGCATGTCCGTGCGGCGGCAGAAGCCGGTCATCAAGCCGTCGCGCGGTCCCGGTCCCAGCCCCGCACCGATATAGGCACCCCCGGCGATGCCATTCAGCACGATCCCCGCACCCAGCCACGCGGCGCGCATCGCATATCCGTCCGGCGTGGGCAGCAGCATCAGCGACAGGTCCACCGCCGTGCCGATCACAAAGATATTGGCCACCGTGCCAATTCCCGGCCGCTGGCGCAGCGGCCACCACAAGAGCAGCACGATCGCGCCAACCAGATTGACCGTCATGCCGAAACTCAGGCCAAGCCGGGGCGCCATCCCCTGATGCAGCACGTCCCAAGGGTCGAGGCCCAGATTGGCACGCAGCATCAGCGCCATGGAAAAACCATAGAGGCCAAGGCCCCAGAAAAGCTGGAAAAGGCGGCGGTGCATCATCATGGGCAGGCTTCTTCGTCACAATTGGCCTTTTCCAAAAGGACCATTTTGACATAAATGGCCCTGACCATCCGCAAATTGGATTAGATCGCCATGTCCACTTCCTTCCTCCGTCCACCTTCCCTGCTCCGCTTGCTCGGCGCATGGCGCGCGCAGGACAGCGCGCAGCCTGCCTATCGCCAACTGGCGCAGGCGTTGCGGATGCTGGTGCTGGACGGGCGCGTGGGCCTCAACGTCCGTCTGCCGGGCGAGCGCGAACTGGCCGCCGCGCTTGGCCTGTCGCGCACGACGATCGCGGCGGCGTTCGACCGGCTGCGGGACGAGGGCTATCTGGAAAGCCGCCAGGGGTCGGGCAGCGTCACTCGCCTGCCGCCGGGCCGTGTCGAACCGCCGGTGACAGAGATTGAGACGATGACGGGCGGCAATCTGCTCAACTGGACTCATGCCGCGCTGCCCGCTGCACCGGGCGTCGGCCGCGCGATGCAGGCGGCGGTCGAGGCGCTGCCCGCCTATCTCGGCGATCTGGGCTATGATCCGCTTGGCCTGCCGGTGCTGCGTCGCGCCGTCGCCGCGCATTTCGACCGGCGCGGTTGCCCCACGGAGGCGGACCAGATCATCATCACCAATGGCGCACAGCAGGGCTTTTCCCTGCTGCTCCACTGGCTCGCCGGGCCGGGCGATCGCGTCGTGATCGACCATCCGACCTATCATAATGCGATCCAGGCGTTGCAGCGCGCCCATGTCGTGCCCGTGCCGGTCGGTCTGCCGACCCATGGCTGGGATATCGACGCGATGGACGCCGCCTTCCGCCAGACCGCGCCGCGCTTTGCCTATCTGATTGCCGATTTCCATAACCCCACCGGGCGCAGCATGGACCCGGCGACTCGCCGCGCGCTGGTCGCCGCCGCCACCCGCAGCCACACGCCGCTGGTGATCGACGAAACGATGGTGGCGATGGGGCTGGATTTCGCGCCGCCGCCCCCGGTCGCGATCCATGATCCCTCGGGGCGGCAGGTCATCACCATGGGGTCGGCCAGCAAGATATTCTGGGGCGGCTTGCGCGTCGGCTGGATTCGCGCCGATCCGCAGACGGTCGCGGCGCTCGGCCGTCTGCGCACGACGATGGACATGGCCAGCCCTGTGGTCGAACAGCTTGCTGTCGCTCACCTCATCGACGCCGACGAAGGGCTGGGCGCGCGCGCTGATATGCTGCGCGGACGGCGCGACCATCTGCTGGCGCTGCTCGAACAGCATCTGCCTCACTGGCGGGTCGAATCGCCCGCTGGCGGCCTGTCGCTCTGGGCAGAACTCCCCCGTGCGGAGGCGACGGCGCTTGCGGCGCTGGCCGAAAGTCTGGGCGTCCGGGTTGCCGCCGGGCCGCGCTTCGGGGTCAGCGGCGCGTTTGAACGCTTCCTGCGCCTGCCTTTCACCCTATCCGAAGCCCAACTCGCCACCGGCGTGGAACGGCTGGTCCAGGCCGACGCCCATCTTCACGCCCGCACCCCCAGGGGTCGCGATTCGCTGGCACTGGCGCTGGAGGCGGACCGACTGATCTGAGGCCTTGGTCGATCAGGCGTCGATGCCGACAATCTGGTCTATGGTCGCAAAACCGTCGCGCGCCATCAGCGCCTTGAGGCCGTGATTGATCCGTTTTGCCAGATACGGCCCTTCATAGACCAACGCGCTGTAGAGCTGGACCAGCGACGCGCCTGCGCGGATGCGGGCATAGGCCTGCTCCGCATTGGCAATGCCGCCAACGCCGATCAGCGGCAGGCGCGCGCCCAGCAACCGACGGAAATCAAGCAGTTTCTGCAATGACAGGTTGGTCAGCGGCGCGCCCGACAGGCCGCCCGTTTCGCCCGCAAAGGCCGACCGCAGCGCCGGGCGGGTGATGGTGGTGTTGGACACGATCAGCGCGTCGATGCGATGATCGAGGCAGGCGGCGGCAATATCCTCCACATCCGCTGGTTCCAGATCAGGCGCGACCTTCAGGAAAATCGGCGTGGTGCGCCTGCCGCGCGCGGCCATCACCGCACCCAGCAATTCATCCAGCGCCGCGCGATCCTGTAGCGCGCGCAGGCCCGGTGTGTTGGGGGAGGAGATATTGACGGTCAGATAGTCTGCCAGCGGTGCCATGACCTGCACCCCTGTCACATAGTCGGCGATCCGGTCCGTCGCATCCTTGTTCGCGCCGATATTGATGCCGATCACCGGCCCTTCACCAAACGGACGGCGATAGCGCGCGATCCGGTCCGCCGCCGCGCCCTGACCGCCATTGTTGAAACCGAAACGGTTGATCACCGCTCTGTCCTCGACCAGCCGGAACAGCCGGGGGCAGGGATTGCCCGGTTGGGCCAGCGGGGTCAGCGTTCCCAGCTCGGCAAAGCCAAAGCCCAGGCCATGCATCTTGTGCGCGACCCTTCCTTCCTTGTCATAGCCTGCCGCCAGACCGACCGGGTTGGGGAAGTGGAGTCCCGCGACCTTGCTCGCCAGCATCGGGTCCGGCGTCAGCGGGCCGGGAGTCGGCATCAGGCGCAGTGCGGCGATCGACAGATTATGGGCGCGCTCGGCATCGAGGGTGAACAGCAGCGGGCGGATCAGACGGTAGGGCATGGCCGCGCTATGCCAGCGGCGGGGCCGTCCGTCGAGTCGCTGTTGCAGCATAGCCACAGCCCCTTCCTAACGTCATTTCATAACAGGAAACGTCATGTTTGGGATCGTTTTCGGCAGGGAAATGTCCGATCCGTCCAATAATATTACCGTGATTCGGGGGTAAAGCGTCCTTGCGACCCGAAGGCTCTTAGGCTTCCAGCCGATGAGACCTTTTACTGGCCCGGCAATGCAAATTGCCGGGCCATTTTTTGTGCAGTGCGACACAAACCAACAAAAGTTACAGTTTATTATCCATCCCGCTTGCGCGGTGGCGATGTTGGCGCATAGTAAATCCCAATTGGGGTAAGAATATGGGGTCGCATCACATCGACGGGACCGGGGGCGGTGTCGCTCTGCCGGACGACCGGGGGCCACTATCCTATACCGTGGCCGCCGCGCAGGGACCGGTGCGGTTGTGCTACTTTGCGCCGCCCGAACATTTGCGCGCTTATTTCGGCTCTCTCTATCTGTTCACTGTGTCGGCGGACCGCTATGCCGACGTAACCCGTGCCGACGTGCCGCAACTGCGCTTCATGCTCGATGGCGGGGGCTATTATCATTTTCAGGACGGCATGGCGATGGCGACGCCTGACGTCTGCCTGCTGGGGCCAACCATGGGTGCGACCCGGTTCGAGCTGGATCGCCCCGCGCGGGTCGTTGGCATCTCGCTGCTGCCAGCCGGCTGGCTGGCGCTGCATGGCAGCGATGCCAGCCTGCTTGCGGACCGGTTGTGCGATCTGGTAGCGGAGCGGGGCGATGCCTATGCGCGCCTGCTCGACGGGCTGCGCGCGCTGGGCGATGATCAGACGGACGCCATGGTGGCCCTGTGCTGGACGCAGCTGGGCGGGATGATCAAACCGCCGCGCCCGGCGACCTGGGCGCTGCTCCATGCCGTCGATGCTTGGCTGATGGACGAAGGATCGCCGCGAATCGAGATATTGGCGGAAACCACCGGCCTGTCGCCGCGCCAGCTCGCGCGGCTGACCAACAAATATTATGGCGCGCCGCCCAAATTGCTGGCCCGCAAATATCGCGCACTGCGCTGTTCGGCCAAGATCGCGCTCGACCGGGAAAGCTGGCAACTCCTGTGCGAGGAGGCGGGTTTTTACGACCAGTCGCACTTCATTCGTGAGATCAAGCATTTCATCGGCCTGACTCCGCACCAGTTGCAGACCGAACCCTCCGCCGTGGCGCAACTGACCTTGCTGCGCCGGTCGCTGGGCGCAGATGTCGCCACGCTCAACCGCTTGAGCTGAGGCAAGAGTCTCTCTCGAAATACGCGAAAGAGCGCATTTGCGTCGCCGCACCAGCCCACACCCCCACCCGACC
>NZ_CAVK010000238.1 GCF_000382885.1 Sphingobium indicum BiD32 | reverse complement strand
CGTGAGGGTGACACCCCTCCGTCTGGCCTGCGGCCCGACACCTCCCCTTGTAGGGGAGGATCAATGGTTTGCCATAAACCCTAAACCGGCACCCCGTAGAGATCATGCTCGTCGGCATCTTCGATCATCACGTCGAACATATCACCAGCCTTTCGGCCTTCTCCGACATCGCGCAGGAACACATTGCCGTCGATTTCCGGCGCGTCCGCCTGTGAGCGGGCAGTCGCGCCGATGGAGCCATCTTCCTCGTCCGGCTCGCCCACTTCATCGACGATTACCGGCAGCACGCGGCCGACCTTGGCGGCGAGCTTCGCGGCGCTGATCGCGGCGGTCTTTTCCATGATCCGCTGATAGCGTTCTTCCTTGACCTCTTCGGGCACCGCGCCGGGCAGGGCGTTGGCAGCTGCCCCCTCGACCGGCTCGAACCGGAACGCGCCGACGCGGTCCAGTTGCGCCTCGTCCAGCCAGTCCAGCAGATATTGAAAATCCGCCTCCGTTTCGCCGGGGAAGCCGACCACGAAGGTCGAACGGATCGTGATATCCGGGCAGATCGCCCGCCATTTATGGATGCGCTCCAGCACCTTGGCTTCGTTGGCCGGGCGCTTCATCGCTTTCAGCACGCTGGGCGCGGCATGCTGGAACGGGATGTCGAGATAGGGGGTCAGCAGCCCGTCCGCCATCAGCGGAATGACCTGATCGACATGGGGATAGGGATAGACATAGTGGAGCCGCACCCAGGGCGCGCGGCCTTCGGCGGTGCGCAACTGTCCCAGCTCGCGCGCCATGTCGGTCATGTGCGCGCGCACGTCGCGGCCCTTCCACTGGCGCGGTTCATGGCGCGTGTCGACGCCATAGGCCGATGTATCCTGGCTGATGACCAGCAATTCCTTGGTCCCGGCCGACACCAGCTTTTCCGCCTCGCGCAGCACCGCGTCGATCCGCCGCGACACCAGATCGCCCCGGATCGAAGGGATGATGCAGAAGGAACAGCGATGGTTGCAGCCCTCTGAAATTTTCAGATAGCTGTAATGGCGCGGCGTCAGTTTCAGGCCACCTTCCGGCACCAGATCGACAAAGGCGTTGGGCACTGGCGGCGATGCGTCATGCACCGCGTTGACGACCTGCTCATATTGATGCGCGCCGGTAACAGCCAGCACTTGCGGGAATTTTGCGCGGATCACATCCGCCTCGTCACCCATGCAGCCGGTGACGATGACGCGGCCATTTTCGGCCATCGCCTCGCCAATGGCTTCGAGCGATTCTTCCTTGGCCGAATCGAGAAAGCCGCAGGTGTTGACCAGCACGACGTCCGCCCCGGCATAGTCGGGCGACATCTGATAGCCGTCGGAACGCAGCTTGGTCAGGATGCGTTCGGAGTCCACCAGATTTTTCGGACAGCCGAGCGAAACCATGCCGATCTTCGGCGCGTCAGGAAATTTGGTTGCCATGATGGTCGCGCACATAGGGATTTTTGCGTGGAATGTCACGCAGCGCAGTTCCGGCGCTTCAATCAGTCGAGTTTGCGGCTTTCCCTGACACCATCACCCGCGACAATCTCGATGATCAGGTCGCCGGTCTGGAGCTGCCGCGCGCCGTCCTCCCAGAAGCCGATCGGGCGATCGTCGCGATAGATGCGCACGCCAAGACCCGTGGTGATCGCCGACAATGGCCCGCCAATCTCGTCCGGCTTCACGAACCGCTCATTGAGCTTCACCCGCCCGCCCGACGCGGCCAGATCGGCCATATAATCGGCAATATGCTTGCCGCTCGTACTGCCCGCCAGCAGCAGTCCGGCAAAGCTGACCGGGTTGATCACCGTGGTCGCGCCCGCCTGCCGCGCGGGCAGTTCATTATCCTCGTTGCGCACCACGATGCTGATCGGCAGGCGCGGGGCCAGATGGCGGGCGGTCAGCGTGATCAGGATCGACGTATCGTCGCGCCCCGCCGACACGATCATGCTGCGCGCCCGGTGGATCGCCACGTCCTTCAATGTCCGGTCGCGGGTCGAATCGCCGCACAATATATTGCACCCCTGCGCCTCGGCCAGTTCCAGCGCGGCTTCGCTCCCGTCGATCACCACGATCTCACGCGCGTCAGTACCGCGCGCCAGCAGTTCATGCACCGCTTCCTGCCCGCTGGTGCCGAACCCGGTGACGATGATGTGATTGTGCAGATCGGCTTGTATGCGGGCCATGCGCCACCTGTAGAGGATGTTGCGGAGGAAAAGCGAATAGGCTGTGCCCAGGAAAATGAGCCAGACGAACAGCCGAATCGGCGTGACGAACAGCGATTCAAACAGGCGCGCTTCGGGCGTTACCGGCACGATGTCGCCATAGCCCACCGTCGTCACCGTGACCGTGGTGAAATAGAGCACGTCGACAAAGCTGATATGATTGTCGAGATTGTCCTTCAGGCCATCGCGCCCGACCCAGTGGAGCAGCAGCACCACGCTGATCAGCCCCACGACCAGCCCGACGCGCCAGCTCAAATCCACCCACATCGGCATGGACGATCGCCGCCGCAAAAAGCCTTCGGTCGAACGAGGTGCTGCCCGGTCCACCCTCATGGCGCGGTCGGCAGGTGCGGGACGGGGTTGACCGGCACCCGGTCCTTGCGCAGTTCAAAATGCAGCTTGGGCTGGCTGGCATAGCCGCTATCGCCGGTCAGGCCGATAATCTGCCCGCGCGTCACCTTTTGCCCGCGCACCATGTCGACGCGGCTGGCATGGCCATAGGCGCTCACCCAGCCGCTGCCATGGTTGATGAGCACCAGCCCGCCAAACACCGCCACCCGGTCGCCCGCATAGGCCACCACGCCGTCCGCCGCGGCGCGGATCGGCGTGCCGGCCGGGACACCGATGTCGATGCCATTATTCTTCGCGCCACTCTCGCCAGGGCCAAAGCGCGACAGCAGCTTGCCTTTCACCGGCCAGGCGAACCGGCCGGTGAAGCTGGCGGGCTGGGCGATCGGTACATTGGACGGCAGCGGACGGGGCTGGGACGAGGCGACCGCTACCGGCGCATTTTCCACCGCAGCGGGCTGACCGCCGGTCAGCACATCGTCAATATCGATACGGAAGGCGGCGGCGCGTTGTTCGATGGAAGGGGCGGCGACCGGCGTGTCGTCGGGCAACAGCAGCCGCTGGCCGCGCCGCAGCATGAAAGGTTCGGTCAGGCCGTTGGCCGTAACGATCCGGCTCCACGCCACGCCATAGGCGGACGCGATGGCAATCCCCGTCTCCCCCTCCGCCACCAGATGATAGCGGCCACCGGGTATGGTCAGTCTTTGCCCGATACGAATGGCAAAGGGCGGGGTCAGCCCATTGGCCCGCGCAATCGCTTCCGATCCCGCACCCGTCCGATTACCGATGCCGCGCAGCGTGTCGCCGGGCTGGACGATATAGGTGGATGCGGTAACGCTTTGCGCATTGGCGACGACCTGCTGTGCGGTCCACACCGGCTCCGCCTCGACCAGTTCGACAGCGGACGCATCGGCATCCAGCCGGGGCGGGGGCGTGTCGGCCCGCGTGGGCGGTGCCTCGTTGGGGATGCAGGCGACCAGTATCAGCGGGGCAAGCAGCAGGGCGGAATGAAGGAAGGGACGTTGCATCGCCGCCTGTCTATCGCATCGCGCCGCGCTTGCCACCCCCTGCCGCTATTGTTGGAAGGCGGCCATCGTCGCCGCCATCGCGCTGTCCTGCGTCAGGTCATAGTGAAGCGGCGTGATCGTGACATAGCCTTCCGCCACCGCCGCCAGATCGCTGCCTTCGGGCACCGCGTCGCTGCTGCCCAGACTGAACCAGTAATAGCGATAGCCGCGCGGATCGGTGGCTTCGACAATCTTCGTGCGATCGACATCATGGAAGCCCTGCCGCACCACGCGGATGCCCTTGACCGCATCGGGTTCGATCGCCGGGAAATTGACGTTGAACAGCATCCGGCGCGATGGCGGCATGGCGATGATCGGCGCAATCGCCTTCGCGCCCCACGCCTGCGCGGCGGCAAACGGCACCGCGTCGCCCATCCCCTCGCGCGCATAGACCTGGCTGAGCGCGATCGACTTGATCCCCGAAATCGCGCCTTCCATCGCGGCGGCGACCGTGCCGGAATAGGTGACATCCTCGGCCAGATTCGCCCCGCGATTGACCCCCGACAGGATCAGGTCGGGCCGTGCATCCTTCATCAGATGCCCCACCGCCATCATCACCGCATCGGTCGGCGTGCCGGTGACGCTATAATGTTGCGCACCATGTTTGCGGATGCGCAAGGGCCGGGTGAGCGTCAGGCTATGTCCAGCCCCCGATTGCTCCTCGCTCGGGGCCACGATCCATATGTCGTCGGAAAATTGCCGCGCAATCTCTTCCAGCACTTTGAGGCCGGGGGCATGAACGCCATCGTCGTTAGTGAGCAGGATACGCATAGCCAAAAACCTCCGTTCGCCCTGAGCCTGTCGAAGGGCAGTCCTTCCTGAAGAAAAGAACGGGGCTTCGACAGGCTCAGCCCGAACGGAATTTTAATTGGGCGTCAGGCGCGTCACCCCACCCATATAAGGTGTCAGCACCTCCGGCACGATCACGCTGCCATCGGCCTGCTGGTAATTTTCCAGCACCGCCACCAGCGTCCGCCCCACGGCCAGCCCGGAACCGTTCAGCGTATGCAGGAAGCGCGTCTGCTTCTCGCCCTCCGGCTTGTAACGGGCGTTCATTCGCCGCGCCTGAAAATCGCCGCAGTTGGAAACGGAGCTGATCTCGCGATACGTATTCTGGCTGGGCAGCCACACTTCCAGATCCCATGTCTTGCGCGCGCCAAAGCCCATGTCGCCGGTGCAGAGCAGCATCTTGCGATAGGGCAGCGCGAGCGCCTGGAGGATGCCCTCCGCCGCCGCGCACATGCGTTCATGTTCGGCTTCCGATTCATCGGGCGCGCAGATCGCGACCAGCTCGACCTTCTCGAACTGATGCTGGCGAATGAACCCGCGCGTATCGCGCCCGGCGGACCCGGCTTCGGAACGGAAACAGGGGGTCAGCGCGGTCAGGCGGACGGGCAGGTCGCCGACTGGCACGATCTGGTTGGCGACCAGATTGGTGAGAGAGACTTCGGCGGTGGGGATCAGCCAGCGGCCATCGGTCGTCCTGAACAGATCCTCGGCGAATTTCGGCAACTGCCCGGTGCCGAACAGCGCCTCGTCCCGCACCAGCAGCGGCGGGTTGGTTTCTTCATACCCGTTAGCGCCCGTCTGGGTATCGAGCATAAACTGCGCCAGCGCCCGGTGCAGCCGCGCCATCTGTCCCCGCAGCGCCGTGAAGCGCGCGCCCGACAAGGCCGCGCCCCCTTCAAAATCCAGCCCCAGCGCCGGGCCGAAATCGGCATGGTCCTGCGGCGCAAAGTCGAAGGTGCGCACCGTGCCCCAGCGGCTCACTTCCACATTGTCGGCTTCGCTGTCGCCTTGCGGCACATCGTCAGCAGGCAGGTTGGGGATCGCCGCCAGCGTCGCGCCCAGCGCGTCGCCAACCTCGCGATCCTGCGCTTCCAGCGCGGGCGTGCCTTCCTTGATCGCCGCGACTTCGGCTTTCAGCGCTTCCGCTTTCTCAACGTCCTTCGCCGCCATGGCCTGGCCGATCAGCTTGCTCGCCTCGTTGCGCCGGGCTTGCCCGACCTGCAACTGGGTCTTGATCGCCCGGCTCTGTTCGTCCAGCGCCAATATCTGCGGGGACAGGGCTGCCAGCCCGCGCCGGGCCAGGCCAGCGTCGAAAGCGGCGGGATTTTCGCGGATGAAACGGATGTCGTGCATGGGCCAGTCCTATGCCGCCGTGCGGCGGGCCACGCAACCCTGCGCGCTGCCGATCGTTGAACAGGCATCCCGCAAAATGAAAAGGACAAGGCGATGCAGATAGACCAGGACGCGCTCATATTGGTGGCCGACGGCCGCAAGATGCTGTTTTTCCGGAACAGGGGCGACGCTGCCATGCCCAGTCTGGAAACCGAGCAGGTCGAAAAGCAGGATAATCCGGCCGATCGCGATCAGGGAAGCGATACGCCGGGTCGCGCCTTCAACTCGATCGGCAGCCATCGCAGCGCCATGTCTGAAACCAATTTCCACGACCTGGAGGAAGAACGCTTTGCAGCCCAGGCCGCTGACATCCTCAAGCATCGCGCCTTTGCCAATGATTTTGAGAAACTGATCATCGTCGCCCCGCCCGGAACATTGGGCGAAATGCGCAAACATTATCACAAGGAAGTCGAAAGCCGCCTGACCGGCGAGATCGCCAAGGATCTGGTGAATCATCCGATTGCGGAGATCGAACGGATCATCGCCGACAATTGATCCACACCAGTTTGACCCAAATGAAAAGGGCGGCTTCCGCTATCAGGAGCCGCCCTTTTTCATGTCGCTGTCTGACGGATCAGGCGGCCTTGTCGCCCTTGCGCTCGGCAAAGCGGCGACGCGCGACCAGCGCGACTGCGGCTGCGCCGAACAGCAGGATCATCGGCGGAGCAGGGACGTCGGTGCCACCGCTGCTGCTCGATCCGCCGCTGGAGCTGCTGGACGAGGAACTGCTGCTGCTGCTCGAAGAGGAGGACGAGCCACTTGACCCCGAGCTGCCGCTGGAACCGGAACTGCCGCTCGATCCGCTGCTGCCCGTGCTGCCAAAGCTGGACGAACCGCCCGAAGAGGAGGAACTGCCCGACGAGGAAGAGGAGGAGGACGAGGAACTGCTGCCGCTCGACCCGGAACTGCCCGACGATCCGCTGCTGCCGCTCGATCCTGAACTGCCGCTGGAGCCGGAACTGCCACCCGATCCGCCACTCGACCCGTGATCATGACCAGGCTTGCCCGGCTTGCCACCGCTCGATCCGCCCGAACTGCTCGATGAAGAGCTGGACGAGGAGGATGAGGACGAAGAGCTGGAACTGGACGAGGACGAGCTGCTGCTGACATTGCCGCTGGAGGTCGACACATTCCCGCTCGACGTCGAAACGCCGCTCGATGTGGACACGTTACCGCTCGAGGTCGAGACGCCGCCCGTGGAGGTCGAGACGCCCCCGGTCGAGGTTGAAACACCCCCGGTCGATGTGGACACGCCGCCCGTGGTCGAACTGGTCGAACTGCTGATGCCGCCGGTCGAGCTGCTGGTCGAGGAGATCACCACCGACCCGCCGCCGCTGCCGCCACCACCGCCGAAAAAGCCGCCCATGAAGCCGCCGCCGCCAAAGCCGCCGCCACCGCCCATCACCATCGGCACCGCGCCGCCGCCGCCCGACATGATCGGCATTTCGGCCATCGGCATCGGTGCTGGCAGGGGAATGGGCGCCTGCTGGGTAACGACCGTCACGGTGCGCGGCGTGCTGGTCGTGACCGTCCGCACCACCTTGCGCTTCACTGTCCGCACGGCATAGCGTTTCCGGGGCGCTGCCGCCTTGGTGCTTTTGCTGCTGTGGACCACTGCCGGTCGCGCATTTTCGGCGACATGCACCGCGCCACCGCCGATGATCGCTCCGCCGCAAGTGCAGGCGCATAACTTAGCCAATGCCATCCGTACCGACATAGGATCCACTCTTTACTTTGTTGCCCCCTGACCCGGCACTGGCTTTTTCCAATGACGGACTGGTAGGAACTTCCTATGCGCAAGAACGCAAAAGAAAGCGTTAACTGCAACGGTGTTAACCCTGAATGTGATGTTCAAGTCGAGGGAAATCCTGCCTTCTTCCCAAGGGAAATGGTTAACGTCCCACTATGGAACGACTGCCGCTTGCCGGGTAAAAATCGCTTGGTGGTTTTCGCCCTGTTGTCCGGCTCGCAGGACTCGGCAGCGAAGGCTGTCGTCCATCTGCGAAATCCGACAGAATGAAGCATGAGCGCAAGATTGCCCGCTTGTGTCGCCCTGCGCCCATCGCTATGAGGCGCCCTCAATGAAAAGTCATGGGCGCCCGGACGTTAAGCGCCGGCGTCCTCCGAGTCGGAGAGCCAGATGGCATCGGTCCTGAATTCCGATAAAGACGGCGATAAGCCGCCCAAATCGACTGTCGAACTTCCTGCTGATTACCGGCCTTCCGCCGATGAGGAATTCATGAACCCGCTCCAGCTGGAATATTTCCGGCAGCGTTTGTGGGACTGGAAGAAGCAGATCCACGCCGAAGCGGAAGGGACGCTCGCCGTCCTCCAGAATGAACCGCTCCGCGAACCCGACCTGAACGACCGCGCATCGAGCGAGACCGACTGGTCGATCGAACTGCGCACCCGCGACCGCCAGCGCAAGCTGATCTCCAAGATCGAGGCGGCGCTCCGCCGGATCGAGGATGGCGAATATGGCTATTGCGAAGTGACCGGCGAACCGATCTCGCTGGGCCGACTGGAAGCCCGGCCAATCGCGACCATGACGGTCGAGGCGCAGGAACGGCATGAGCGGCAAGAGAAGATATCGCGCGACGATTAACCCTTTCTCCATTCCCCCGCGATTATGATGCCCACCAATTATCTGGCATTATATTTGCGGGTCTAGGCATGAACGACGAACAGGATTCTTCCGATCGGGGACCGGCACGCTCCGCGCCGCGTGACAGCCTGTTCCTGCTCACCAGCTTCATGACGCCTGAAGGTGCGCCGCTGGGCAAGGCCCGCGTCCGCAACCTGTCGGCCACCGGTCTGATGGCGGATTGCGAACGTGGTGTCCCTGCGGGCACCAAAGTGGAATTTGAGCTGCGCGGCATTGGCAAGGTCACCGGCACCGTCGCCTGGGCGCGCGATGACAAGATAGGTCTCGCCTTTGACGAACCTATCGACCCGCAACTGGCGCGCAAGCCGGTGTCGACCGGCGCAGCGCCACAGGCGGTGCCCGATTATCTGCGACTGCACCAGCGCAGCATCCCGCGCCGCTGATCCGGCCAGACAGTAAAAAGCCCCGCAACCAGTTGGTTCGCGCGGCTTTTTACTGTCTGAACGATGGAAACCGGAATGATCGGGAAGGGTCGGGCCGGCAGTCCGTCGCCGCCGGGTCCCGACCTTCTCCGTATCGCGCTCCGTATCGCGCGCCTGATGCTTAGTGTTGCGCTTCCAGTTCTTCTTTCAACCGCAATTTCTGCTTCTTGAGCGAAGCGACCAAAATAGCGTCGGGCATGGGCCGACTCGTCTCCGCCTTGATTCGGGCGTCGATACCTGCGTGCTTGGCAGAAAGAGCTGAAATGTGGCTGTTTTCCATAACATTCTCCAGATGAGGGGTGATGGATGACGAAGTAGATCATGAAATATTCGGCTTGTCTCGCCCTGATTCGCACGCTGCGCCTGAATGAGAAAATTTTGCGATGGCCCGCATCCGGGCGGCGGGTTATCAGGGCGTATGACGAGCGTGGTTGACGGATCGGGGGCGCAGTGAGCCGGGAAGATATTATGCGCCGACTGGAGCTGTTGCGGGTGGAACATCGCGACCTCGACAGTGCAATCGCCGTTCTGATGGCGGCGGGCGCGGGCGACCAGATGCAGATCGCCCGGTTCAAGAAGCGCAAGCTGCGCCTGCGCGACGAAATCGCCCAGCTGGAAGATGCCCTGGTGCCGGACATCATCGCGTAAATCCGTGTCTGCACGGGATTTTGTGGTTAACGTCACGCTAACCGACCCTGAATGGGACAGCGCCCGCTACAAAGCGCACCGGCGGACCTGACAAGGTTGCGATAATATGTCAGTGATCCTCCATGCAACGCGCAGCCTTTCTGGATCGTGGCCTTCACCGCCGACTGGTCGATGGCCTTTATCTCGAAGCCATGGTCATGGCTGACGAGGCGCGATCCTATTTTGACGGCAGCACCAGCACCGATGAAGGGATGAGCGATCCGCTGCGCCGCGTCTCCTTCGCCTGCGAATCGCTTAAGGTGACCACCCGCCTGATGCACATCATCGCCTGGTTGCTCAGCCAGCGGGCGTGGCAGCGTGGTGAAATCGGCGACGCGGACCTGTCGGACGAGAAATATCGGCTGGGCCGCGCGACCCAGACGGCGCCGGAATTGGCGGCCGGTTTCCCCTTCATGGCCCGTTCGCTGATCGATGCGAGCCAGGAATTGTACGACCGGGTTGCCCGGTTGCAGGACCGGATGGACCTGATGATGGGTCCGGCCACGGTCAAGGATGCCAACCCGGCCCGCGCGCTGATCGATCGCCTGCACAGCGCCTTCTGATCGCGCCCAGGCAATTGGCCGCATTCTCCCGCTTCTAAGGCTGGCGCTTTCGCACATATTTGGTCTAGACCATCGCCATGACCCATGGTTTGCGGACCTTTCGCCGCCCTTCTGGCCGCCCGCACTCCGCACGGCTCCTGCTTGTTCCGATGCTGCTCGCTTGTCCGGGCGGAGCGCTGGCGCAAACCGTCGCGCCGCCCGAAGCTATGCCGGAGATCGACCAGTCGCTCGATACCATGCCCGACATCGGGCTGGATTGGCCCGACCTGGGGCAAGAGGACAGCGTGAAGCCACTGCCCGCCGATCCCGCCGATGTGCAGGTGGCGACGCCTGACGCTGCGCCTGATGCCGGTGCGCCGGTCGAACCGGTCGAGGAAGCGGCGACCTTCGCCGATGCGGGGGAGGAAAGGCGCTATACCGTCCAGCTCAGCGGTGTCGACACGATCGCCGACGCCACCTTCAAGCTGCGCTTCGACGAATTGTCCGCGTTGCGGCTGGGGGAGGGCAAGGCCGCCAACCTCGCCCAGATCAACCGCCGTATCAAGGAGGATAGCGAACTGCTCGACCGGCTGCTGCGCGCCAAGGGCTATTATGCCGCGCGCATCCGGGGTGCCGTCGCCGCGCCGCCCGCAGGGAGCGACCGGCTCGCCGTCAGCTTCGACATCACGCCCGGTACGCAATATCTGCTGGAATCGGTTGACCTCACCGGTCTGGCCGAGACGGGCGACAAGGAAGCGCAACTGCGCGCCGCCTTCCCGCCCAAGGTCGGCGATCCGGTCGATGCCGATGCGATCCTGGCCGGGCGCGATGCGCTGTCGGCGGTGCTGGCCGAAACCGGCTTCCCCTTTGCAAAGGTCGATGAACCCGAAGTGCGGATCGACCATGAGGAGCGCAAGGGCGACCTCGACATCATCGTCACGCCCGGCGGCTATCGCAGCTTTGGCGCGATCCGCCTGAACGACGACAAGCTTTTCGGTGCGCACCATGTTCAGGAAATCGCCCGCTTCGATCCTGGCGATCCCTATAAGGCGTCCGACGTCGAGGATCTGCGCCGCGCGATTGTCGCCACAGGGCTTGTCTCCTCGGTCAGCCTGACGCCCAAGGATGCAGGCGACGGCACCCATGTCGATCTCGCTGTCGACGTTCGCCCTGCGCCGCTGCGCACCATCGCCGGCCAGCTGGGCTATGGCACGGGCGAAGGCTATCGCGCCGAAGTCAGCTGGCAGCATCGCAATTTCTTCCCGCCCGAAGGCGCGGTCACGGTGCGCGGTGTCGTCGGTACGCAGGAACAGACCGCATCCTTCACCTATCGCCGCAACAATTTCCACCGCCGCGACAATGTGCTGACCGGCCTGCTGTCGGTCAGCAATATCCAGCGCGATGCCTATGACGCGCGCACCATCACCCTGTCTGGCGGGCTGGAGCGGCAGACCAACATATTGTTCCAGAAAGACTGGGTCTGGCGCATCGGCGCGGAGCTGATCGCGTCGGACGAAGCCGACGCCTTCAGCGGCGGCGCGCGCCGCACCTTCCTGATCGGCGCGATCCCGCTCAGCCTCACCTATGACGGCAGCGACGACCTGCTCAATCCCAGCAAGGGCTTTCGTCTGGGTGGTCGGCTCAGCCCCGAACTTTCCTTTCAGGACAAGACCTTCGGCTATGCGAAGGTGCAGGTGGATGGCAGCATCTATCAGCCTGCGGGCGAAAAAATCGTGATCGCGGCGCGCGCGCGTTTCGGCACCATCCTTGGATCGACGGTTGAACAGATCGCGCCATCGCGGCGTTTTTATGCGGGCGGCGGCGCGTCGGTGCGTGGCTATGGCTATCAGGCGATCGGCCCGCGCTTCGGTGTCGATGACGATCCGGTCGGCGGCAAAAGCCTGGCTGAATTCTCACTGGAGGCGCGGGTGCGCTTTGGCAATTTCGGCGTCGTGCCGTTCGTCGACGCGGGCAATATCTCCACCACCTTCCTGCCGCGCTTCCGTGACCTGCGCATCGGCACCGGGCTTGGCCTGCGCTATTACAGCAGCTTCGGCCCGATCCGCATTGATGTGGGCACGCCGATCAACCCGCAAAAGGGCGACCCGCGCGTCGCCGTCTATGTGTCGCTGGGGCAGGCTTTCTGATGGCGGACGAAGCGCCAGCCGCGAATCCGCACCGCCGCCGCGCCTGGGACGCGCGCTGGCAGCGCTGGCTGCTGGGCATCGTCACAGGGCTGGCGCTGATCATCGTCGGTGCGCTGGCGTGGCTCGATACATCATCGGGGCATCGCTTCCTCATCAGCCGGATCGCGATGATCAAGCCGCCATCGGGCCTGCGCATCCAGGTCGACCGGATCGACGGCAGCATCTACCGCAAGGCGGTCCTGCACAATCTGACCCTGTCCGACCCCAGGGGCCGTTTCTTCGACGCGCCACGGGTGGAGCTGGACTGGTGGCCCTTCGCATGGGCCTATAACCGGCTGGATATCGACCGGCTGGTGATCCCGCGTGCGACCCTGCACAAATTGCCCAAACTCAACCCCAGCCTGAAGCAGGGGCCGATCCTGCCCGGCTTCGACATTCGCCTGATGCAGTTTTCGGTCGGGCGACTGACGATCGCGCCGGGCATTACCGGGCGGGTGCAGCAGGCGACGATGGCGGGCGATGCCGACATTCGCGGCGGTCGCGCGATCATCGATCTGACCGCGCGCGTCATCGACGAGCAGGACGCGCTCACGCTCGCCCTCGACAGTCGCCCGGACAATGACCGCTTCCGCCTCGACGTGACCGTCAACGCGCCCAGGGGCGGCGTGCTGGCGGCGATGGCGGGTTTGAAGCAGGACGCCAATCTGCGCATCGGCGGCAGGGGCGGCTGGAGCCGATGGGACGGCCGCCTGTCGGCCACGCTCGACAGCCAGCCGGTCGCCGATTTCGTGCTGGCGGCGCGCAGCGGTGCCTATTCCGCGCGCGGTTCTGTCCAGGGCGGCGCGATCGCAGGCACCGGTCTCGTCCAGCGTCTCGCCGCACCGCGCCTCGCCGTCCGCGCCAATGGCACGATGGTGGACCGGGTGATCGACGGCCGCCTCTGGCTGCGCTCCGCCGCGATCGATCTGGACGCAGACGGCGCTATCGACCTACGCAACAGCGCGCTCGACAATATGCTGGTGCAGCTGAAACTGGCCCGCCCGCAGGCCTTGCTCAAAAATATGCGTGGTCAGGATGTCGCGGCGAAGATCCGCCTCGATGGTCCCTTCGCGACGCTCGGCTACGAATATCTGCTTACCGCGCGCCAACTGGCCTTCGACAAGACGCTGATCAGCAATGTGCGCATGGATGGCAAGGGGCGACGGGCGGAGAATGGTCCGGCGCTGATCCCGGTGCGCCTGCGCGCCGCGCGGCTCGACGGGCAGGGCGAACTGGTCGAGGGGATCATCCGCAATTTCGCGCTCGACGGCGTCCTCCAGCTCAAGGGTCAGCAGATCGTCAGCAACCCGATGGATGTGCGATCGGACAAGCTGCGCGGCAAGCTGGTCATGCTCGCCGACCTCAAGACCGGCCGCTATGATTTCGGGCTGGATGGCCAGATCAACGGCCTCGCCATTCGCGGTCTCGGCATCGTTGACCTGACCTCCAAGCTGCGTGCGGTGCCTGGTCCCAATGGCAGTTTTGGCCTGAGCGGCAATGCGCTGGCGCGGGTGCGGCGGTTGGACAATGATTTCCTGCGCACGCTGGGCGGCGGCCTGCCGACGGTGCGCAGCGGTCTGGCGCTGCGTCCCGATGGCCAATTGGCGCTCACCAATTTGCGGCTCGATGCGCCCCTGCTGACGTTGAGCGGCAACGGCCTGCGCCACCGCGACGGTACGCTCCATTTGGAGGGGCAGGGGCGGCACGGTCAATATGGTCCGGTCAGGCTTACACTGGACGGCAGGATCGAGCGCCCGACCATCGACCTGCTGCTCGCCAGCCCGATGAAATCGCTGGGCCTGCGCGACGTGCGCGCGCGGCTTATCCCGGATGCTGCCGGTTACAGCTATACTGCCGGGGGTGGATCGACCCTTGGTCCCTTCACCGGGCGGGGCGTCATCCTCTTGCCGCAGGGCGGGCAGGCCGTGGTCCGCGTCGTCCGCATCGACGTGTCCGGCGTTACCGCCAGCGGCGATATTCGCCCGGTCACTGGCGGTCTCGATGGCCAGCTTGCCGTCAATGGTCCGGTTACCGGCTATATCAGCCTGAAACCGGTCAACATGATCCAGCAGGTCCAGCTCAAACTCACCGCCAATGATGCCAGCTTCGACGGGCCGACCGTCATCGCGGTGCGGCGCGGCACGCTGGACGCGACGATGCTGCTCGATCCGTCCCGCACAACGCTCACCGCGACGGCGCAGGCGCGGGGCTTGCGCGTCGGCGGGGTGTTGCTGGGGCGCTTTGCCGCCAATGCCGATCTGGTCGATGGCCGGGGCAAGATACGCGGCAGCCTGTCGGGCCAGCGGGGTCGCATCTTCGACATACAGGGCGAAGCGCAGGTCGATGCTGACCGCATCCGCCTGACCGCTGGCGGTACGATCGACAAGCGCCCCATCCTCCTGACCCGCGCCGCGCTGCTCACCCGCACCGACGACGGTTGGAAATTGTCGCCCGCGACCATCAGCTATGCGGGCGGATCGCTGCAACTGGCCGGCGAACTGGGCAGCACCTCCACCCATGTCGAGGCGCGGATGCAGAAACTGCCGCTCTCGCTGCTCGACATTGGCTATGACAATCTGGGGCTGGGCGGTACGGCGACCGGGTCATTGAGCTATGCCCAGCCGCGTGGCGGTGGCCTGCCGACCGGCACGGCGGAATTGCGCATCCGTGGTCTGTCGCGATCCGGCCTGTCGCTCAGCTCCCGTCCGGTCGATGTCGGCCTCAACGCCGCGCTGACCGCCGACCGTCTCGCTACCCGCATGATCTTCGTTGCCGATGGCAAGACGATCGGGCGGGCGCAGGCGCTGCTCAATCCTTTGGGTCGTGAAGGCGGGCTGGTCGAACGGCTCAACCGCGCGCCCTTCTTCGCGCAGTTGCGTTATGGCGGCACGGCGGACACGCTGTGGCGGCTGACCGGGGTGGAGATTGTCGACATTGGCGGTCCCGTCAACGTCTCCGCCGACATGCGCGGCACGCTCGGCAACCCGCAAATCACCGGATCGCTGGCGACTGACAATGCCGCCATCAACAGCCCCGTCACCGGCATGCGCCTGAAAAACGTCAAGGCGCGCGGGCGTTTTTCCGGGGACCAACTGGTCATCTCCAGCTTCGCCGCCACCGCGCAAAATGGCGGCACGGTGGGCGGCGCCGGGCGCTTCACCTTCAACGGCATAGCGGGCGTCGGCATGGATCTGTCGATGCAGGCGGACAATGCCGCGCTGCTGGAGCGGGACGATATCGCCGCCACCGTCACCGGGCCGATCAGCCTGCGTTCCGATGGCGTCGGCGGCATGATCGGTGGCGATTTGACGCTCAACAAGAGCCGCTTCACCCTGGGCCGCGCCGCCGCCGTCGCGCAGATCCCCGAACTGGCCGTGACGGAAATCAACCGGCGCGGTGAGGAGATTGAGCGGGTCCGCACCAATGTGCCCTGGGCGCTGGCGATCAAGGCGCGGGCGCGCAACCGCCTGACCGTCACCGGCCTTGGTCTCGACAGCGAATGGCGTGCCGATCTCGACATTGGCGGCACCGTCACCAGTCCGGCGATTGCGGGCCGGGCGGAACTGGTGCGTGGCGGCTATGAATTTGCCGGTCGCCGCTTCGACCTGCGCGAAGGCCGCATCCAGTTTGACGGCAAGACCCCGGTGAACCCGACGCTGGACATCGACGCGCAGGCCGATGTCAGCGATCTGACCGCCACCATCCATGTCGGCGGCACCGGCCTGAAACCCGAAATCACCTTCACCAGCGTCCCCGCCCTGCCGCAGGACGAATTGCTCTCCCGCATCCTGTTCGGCACATCCATCACCAACCTGTCCGCACCCGAAGCATTGCAACTCGCCTCGGCAGTCGGCTCGTTGCAGGGTGGCGGCGGGCTGGACCCGATCAATGCGGTGCGCAAGGCGGCGGGGCTGGACCGGCTGCGTATCATCGCCGCCGATCCGACGCAGGGGCAGGGGACGTCGATCGCGGCGGGCAAATATCTGACCCGAAAAACCTATGTCGAACTGATCACCGACGGGCAGGGCTATAGCGCCACCCGGATCGAATATCAGGTCACCCGCTGGCTCTCCCTGCTCGGCGCCATCTCGACCCTGGGCCGCGAAAGCGCCAACGTGCGCGTGTCGAAAGATTATTGAGCGTGAGCAAGTCCCGCATCGACGCCGCTGCCGCGATCAGCGTCATGGACCTGTTCACCATCGGCATCGGCCCGTCCAGTTCGCACACGGTCGGCCCCATGCGCGCGGCGCTGATGTTCATGGAATCGCTGCCCGCCCGGCCTGTCCGCGTCCGCTGTGATCTATACGGATCGCTCGCCCTGACCGGCCATGGCCATGCGACCGACAGCGCCATCCTGCTCGGCCTGTCCGGCCATAGCCCGGAAAGCGTCGATCCCGATGCGATCCCGGCGATCCTGCGCGCCATCCGCGACGATGGCCGCATCCAGGCAGGCGAGGGCTGGATAGCGTTCGAGGAAACCCGCGACCTGATCTTCCACAAGGGCGAATTTCTGGAGGCGCACAGTAACGGGATGCGCTTTTCCGCCTGGTTCGACGGGCAGGGCGAACCGCAGGTGCAGGATTATTACTCCATCGGCGGCGGCGCGGTATTGCCCGGCAATCCCCAATCCGACACGCCGCTCGGCCACAACATCGTTCAGCCCTATCCCTTCTCCTCCGGCGCGGAAATGCTGGCACAGGGGGAGGCGACGGGCCTCTCCATCGCCACGCTGGTCCTGCGCAACGAGGGCGCCTGGCGGGCGCAGGCGGACACCGACGCCTTCCTCGACAGCGTGATCGACGCGATGAGCGCCTCGATCGACCGGGGCATGGTGCAGGAGGGGTTACTGCCCGGTGGCCTGAAAGTCCGCCGCCGCGCCATGGCGATCCACCAGCGGCTGCGCCTGCAACGCGATGCGCTTGGCCCGGCGCAGATTTTCGAGTGGGTCAGCCTGTTCGCGCTGGCGGTGAATGAGGAGAATGCGGCGGGTGGCCGCGTCGTCACTGCTCCCACCAATGGCGCGGCGGGCGTCATCCCGGCAGTGCTGCATTATTATCGCCGCTTCGTTCCCGGCGCGGATCGCGACGGCGAACGCCGTTTCCTGCTGACCGCCGCTGCTATCGGCTTCCTTTACAAGAAGCGCGCGTCCATCTCGGCTGCTGAAATGGGCTGTCAGGGCGAAGTCGGCGTGGCCTGCTCCATGGCCGCAGCGGGCCTCGCCGCCGTGCTGGGCGGCACCAATGGACAGGTCGAAAATGCCGCCGAAATCGGCATGGAACATAATCTGGGTTTGACCTGCGATCCGATCGGCGGCCTTGTCCAGATACCCTGTATCGAACGCAACACGATGGGCGCGGTCAAGGCGATCAACGCCGCCTATCTCGCGCTTCAGGGCGATGGCCGCCATATCGTCAGCCTCGACGCGGTCATCGAAACGATGCGCCAGACCGGTGAGGATATGGCCAGCCGCTACAAGGAAACATCGCTCGGCGGACTGGCCGTCAATGTGGTGGAGTGCTGAACAGATTCTTGTCGGCTCGTCGTTTGCCGCCCACAGGAACGGGACGAAACGGTTGCAACTGTGCCAATTTGGCAACATAAGTCCTTGTTTATCTTAGGTTCATGCAACCAACGGCTTTGCCCGGACTTCAACGTCTCACCCCTGCGGGGCGTGAATGACAATTGGAGTTAAGCATATGCGTAAGTTAGTGGTCGCAACCCTTTTGGCCGGAACCGCGGTCGCCACACCAGCCCTGGCACAGGATGTCGGCCCGACCTTCACCGGTCCCCGCGTCGAAGCGATTTTGGGCTATGACCATGTCGGTGCCGGCAGCGACGTCGACAACAACAACGGACGCGACGACCAGTCGATCGATGGGCTGCTCTACGGTGTTGGCGCTGGCTATGACATCAACCTGGGCAGCGCTGTTGTCGGCGTGGAAGGTGAATATACCGACTCGACCGCCAAGAGCGACCGCTATGACCTGACCGACCAGTTCGGATTCGGCCGCGTCAGCCAGGGGCGCGACCTTTATGTCGGCGCGCGCGTCGGTATCCTCGCCAACCCCAACACTTTGGTCTATGTGAAGGGCGGTTACACCAACACCAAGCTCAACGTGCTGGCAGGCGATACTGACGAAACGACCGACACCGCGTTCAAGCTGGACGGCTGGCGCATCGGTGGCGGCGTGGAGCGGGCGATCAACCAGAATACCTTTGCCAAGGTGGAATATCGCTACTCCAAATATGACAGCGCCCATATCGACTATATGGACGGCGCGACCAGCAGCGAATTCGACATCGACACCGACCGGCATCAGGTCGTGGCCAGCGTCGGCTGGCGCTTTTAAGAGCCAGAACTAAGAAAGATGCTCATCCTCCCCTGCAAGGGGAGGTGGCAGCACATAGTGCTGACGGAGGGGTGTC
>NZ_CAVK010000239.1 GCF_000382885.1 Sphingobium indicum BiD32 | reverse complement strand
CTGATTCATATGTGGACGCCCCCTTGGCAAGGGCATTTTGTCGGGACGAGTTTGATCGGTTGCTTTCATATGTCCGGCCTGTTTGTGCGGCATTCTTACTGCCGCTGGCCCTGATGGAAATCCGCCGGTGAGGTCCCTAAACAGGCTCCCGCGCGTTGAAGCGCATTGAATCAGACGGGTTGGCCTCACCATTGGCTCGATCGTTACTCATCATCGACTGCCATTACCATTTCGGGTGACCTGAGGTTATCAGGTCAAATGGGCATAGGGGTGATAGGCCTCCTTGCGGGTCAGCACGACCCAAGCGATCCGGGCGAGTTTGTTGGCAAGGGCCACCGAGACGAGCCGGAAGGGTTTTTTCTCGGATAGCTTCCTGATCCAGTTCGCCATCGGCGTAGGCTTATCCTTGACGTGGCGCATGACTGCGGTGGCCCCGACAACGAGCAATCGGCGCAGGTATCGGTCGCCTTGCTTGGAGATGCCGCCAAGTCTGGTTTTCCCCCCAGTTGAGTGTTGTCGCGGTGTCAGCCCGAGCCAGGCGGCGAACTGCCTGCCTGAAGAGAATTGCTCGGCATCCGTAACGGTCGCAGCTATCGCTGTTGCCGTGATGATGCCGAGGCCGGGGATCGCGGCAAGTCGGCGACTGGCCTCACTCTGGGTATGCCAAGTGGCAAGCTGCTGATCCAGTTCCGTAATCTCGGCGCTGACGGCCATGATCTGGCGGATCAATATCTCCAATGCTGTACGAGCGTAGGATGGCAGGACATCCTTGTCAGCCATCACCTGCTCGGCCAGCTTGGCGAGGTTGCCAATGCCGGGGTTGGCGACGTGGCCCAGCTCAGCAAGATGCGCACGCAGTGCGTTGGCGAGCATGGTCCGTTGCCGCACGAGAAGGGATCGGGCGCGATGGGTCATAAGAATGCCCTGTTGCTCGACCGTTTTGACCGGCACGAACCTCATGGTTGGTCGCTGCACGGCTTCGCAGATCGCTTCGGCATCTAGCGCATCGCTCTTGCCCCGCTTTACGTAAGCCTTGACGTACGATGGCGGTATCAGGCGGACTTCGTGGCCAAGCGCTGCAAGCGTGCGAGCCCAGTAATGAGCTGTTCCGCAAGCCTCCACCGCGATCAGGCAAGGCGGCAGCTTCGAGAAGAAAGGCAGCATCTGCTTGCGGTGCAGCTTCTTCACCAGCACCGTGGCACCGCTCTCGTCGATGCCGTGTGCCTGGAATACGCTCTTCGCCAGATCGAGCCCAATCGTCGTGATCGCCATTGCAAACTCTCCTCTTCCTCTCGGTTGACCGACGACAGCATAGCAACTGCCGGTCGGTGCGGGGGCGTCCACATCATCAG
>NZ_CAVK010000240.1 GCF_000382885.1 Sphingobium indicum BiD32 | reverse complement strand
GCGATTACGTTAAGTGGTGTGCTGGGTAAGACGGCGCGCGACCCAAAGAGCCGCGAACCAGGTTGTGAGGATGGCAACCAAAGCATCGGCCAGACTGGATGAGCGACCCGCCAAGCGATATGATCCCCACATGCGGAACCTCGGGATGCGCGCTTTCCAGATTGAATGGTCGACGTTGCCCGCTATCAGCCACCTCATGATCAAATCCTTTCCATGGCTCGACGCATCATGAATATCCCTGTGCAGCCGCTACTCCCGTTACCGACAGCCCTACGCGGCGTGCTATGGCATTTTCTGGCGATTTTTGCGGTGACCCTTGGGCTAATTGGTTCAATCAGTTGCCGGGCGACTACCTTTTATGTCGATTCCAGCTTGGGCTACGATGGAAATGACGGCAGGTCGGCCACCGCACCATGGCGTTCGCTCCAAAGGGTTAGGGACATGCCCTTCCAGCCAGGCGATACCATCCTGCTGGTTGCAGGATCGGTGTGGCGAGAGCCTTTGGTCATCACGCGGTCCGGCCGCAACAATGCGCCAATCTCGGTCCGCGTAACCGGAACTGGCCCACGACCACGGATCGAGGCGGGTGGTGTTGCCGACTATGGCGTCGCCATTTTCAATGCCGAATTCGTGACCGTCAGTGGCCTGGAGATCACAAATGACGCGACGCCGGTGAAGCCGCGCTTCGGCATCCTGGTTTCAGCGCAAGATAGCGGCGTCAAGCGCGGCATTCGCGTCACTGACATGTATGTGCATGACGTCCGCGGGACCAATGACCGCAAGGATAACGGCGGGATAGTGTTCCGCACTCTTGGACCGAAACTGGCGACCCGGTTCGAAGATCTGAGGATCGAGCGAAATATCGTTTGGCGGGTCGACAGGTCAGGCATCGCAGGGATCAGCGATCAGGTGACGATAGCGCGATGGTTTCCGAGCGGAAAGGTCGTAATCCGTGATAATCTTATCGAGGATGTAGGTGGAGACGGCATTGTCCCGCGCGGGACTGACGGTGCCCTAATAGAACATAATATTGTGCGCTACGCGGGCAGCCGCGCGCCAGGCTATAATGCCGCGATCTGGCAATGGAGTACGGACCACAGCCTCATCCAACTTAATGAGGCCGCCTTTACCGTCACCCGCTATGATGGTCAGGGATTTGATTCCGATTTTAACTCACGACGGACGACCTTCCTTTACAACTACAGCCACGACAATGCGGGCGGATTCCTGCTGATCTGTTCCCCACGCCGAAACAATACCGATAATCTGGGCAACTATGGAACGACCGCGCGCTTCAACGTCAGTCGTAATGACGCAGGCCGCATTTTTCAGCTCTCTGGCCCTGTCTCGGATGTACTGATCAAGGACAATGTCGTGCATGTCGGGAAGGCGATCGATGCGCAGATGGTGATTGCCACGGAATGGCAAGGCTGGGCCAATGATGTTCGCTTTGTCGATAACAGATTCGCCGTGGCGGGCATCGGGCGTTATGGCCACGAGGCGGGACGGAGTGGCCCTGACTATGTGATCGCGCCGGGTTTTTCACCGGCGGAAAATATCCGGTTCAGAAACAATAGTTTTCTGGGCCGCCATGTCGATCCGCCAACAGATGAGCGCGGCCTTTTCGAGACAGAATATACCGAGCCCCAAGCCGACTGGGCGGTGCCGATTTTCAATCCTGCCAGTGCTGGCGACTTTACCACCTTCATCCTTCAGCACCGCAGGTGGATGATAACGATGTTGGAGCGAGAATTGCACACCCCCGTCCGCCCGATGCAGCCAAGGATGACGACCTTCTTTGAGGCACGTCGCTGACGAAAAACCGGCACGCCTCAAGATGCGCCTTTCCAGTTATCGAGGTAACTTCCCTCGATATGCTCGTTTCAGCGTGATTGGAGCGGCAAATCTGATCGGGATATCTAGCCCTCTTTCAGTGCAGATTTCGCGGGTCCAATGGAATCAAGGAATTCCGCTTGTCTTATGACTTTGTGGTCCGTTCGGGTCAGGATGCGATGTCCGGTCCGGGGTGGCCACCCCGGACCGGACGGAAGGGGACGGATCGCAAAACCGCTGGTCGTGAAGGGACCGGGTTAGAGTAGGATCGCCCCTTTCTTTTTCATCAGGCCCGAACGGATACCGGGGCTTTCAAGGCCCGGATGACAAGCATGGGACAGCGAAAAAGATGAGCAACTCTCTACCACAAACCATCGGCATCGACATCTCCAAAGCGACGTTGGACTGCTATGTCCATCCCATCGGGATCGAGCGCCAGTTCCCCAACACCACCAAGGGCCACAAGACCCTGATCGCATGGGCCGGGCAATGGGAGGTCGAGCGGATCGCCTATGAGGCTACCGGCATCTACCACCGCGCGCTGGAGGTCGCGCTCGGCCATATGCCCTGCGTCAAGCTCAACCCGGAACGGGCAAGGCGCTTCGCTCAGGCGACAGGCACGCTCGCCAAGACCGATCGCATCGACGCCAGGCTGCTCGCACGGATGGCGGTGACGCTGAAACCCCCGGTCAGGCCCGCCCGAAGCCCGCAGCAGAACCAACTGGCCGAACTCGTCAACGCCCGCGATGGTCTGGTGCGTGATCGCACCGCGCTCAAAAACCGCGAAAAGAACCTCACCGTCACGCTGCTTAAGCGCCAGTGCAGCCAACGGCTCGAACAGATCGCTCGCCACATCGCTGCGCTCGACGCTGAAATCGCGGCCGTCATTGCCGCAGATGAAAAGCTCGTCCGGCGCCACCACATTCTCACCAGCATCGCTGGCCTCGGCACACTCACCGCCAACCAGATCATCGCCACCATGCCCGAACTCGGATCGCTCGATAACAAGCAGGCTGCCTCGCTCGCCGGACTTGCCCCGGTCGCGCGCCAGTCCGGCCAATGGAAAGGCAAAAGCTTCATCCGCGGCGGTAGGGCCAATGTCCGACAGGCTCTCTACATGCCTGCTCTGGTCGCCGCCCGATTCAATCCAAACCTCAAGGCCAAATACCAGCAGCTCATCGCTGCCGGAAAACCCGCCAAAATCGCCATCACAGCCATCATGCGAAAGCTCATCGTCACCGCAAATGCGCTACTCAGGGCAGATCGTCTCTGGACCACTGCATGCGCTTGACCATCACGGATACTCTAAGTTCCTTGTCCCGGTGGCCGATCAGGCGATCCTGCGCTAGGGACGGCGAACATGAGCACAATAGAATTCATACGTCGCCCTTCGTCGATGATGCGCGCCTTTCTCCAAACCGAAGCGGCTGGAGGTATCATCCTGATGGCGGCCGCAGCGGCGGCGATGATCGTCGCCAATTCTCCGTTCTCGCTGGATTATCGCGAAACGCTGCATCTTAAGCTGGGCGGTCTCAGCCTGCTGCACTGGATCAACGACGGTCTGATGGCGCTGTTCTTCCTGATCGTGGGGCTTGAGATCAAGCGCGAGGTAGTGGACGGCCAGTTATCGCGATGGTCCGACCGGATTCTTCCCGGGGTTGCGGCAGCCGCAGGCGTAGCCTTGCCGGCTCTCATCTATGTGAGCCTCAATCAATCCGATCCAGCAGGCCTTCGTGGCTGGGCGATCCCCGCCGCGACGGACATCGCCTTCGCATTGGGTATTCTGGCCTTGCTGGGCAGCCGCGTGCCCACGTCGCTCAAGATTTTCCTGACTGCCGTTGCGATCATTGACGATCTGATCGCGGTCCTGATCATAGCCATATTCTATACCGCTCAACTCTATCTCCTCCCGCTTGCAGGCGCGGGGATCGGGTTGGTGGTCCTCGCACTCTGCAATCGACGGGGGGTGACGGCGCTCTGGCCTTATCTATTGGTAGGGATCGCTGTCTGGCTATGCGTTTTACAGTCGGGCATTCATGCCACGCTCGCCGGCGTCGCCGTCGCGTTGACCATTCCGATGACCCGGACACCAGCAGCGCCCGACGATACCCAATCTCCTCTCGCCCGTCTGGAACATGGCCTGCATCCTTGGGTAGCCTATGCAATCGTCCCGATCTTCGGCTTTGCCAATGCAGGCGTGCCGCTGGCGGGCTTCACCGTCGCTGATGCTCTGAGTCCCGTGCCGCTGGGAGTCGCTCTGGGGCTGTTCATCGGCAAGCAGGTCGGTATTTTCAGCACAGTCTGGTTGCTGGCGCGGCTAGGCTGGAGTCAAAGACCGCGCGATGCCAACTGGTACCAGGTCTATGGGATCGCGCTGCTTTGCGGAATCGGCTTTACGATGAGCCTGTTTATCGGCAGCCTCGCCTTTGGCGAAGGGTCGCATCAGAACGATGCTGCCAAGCTGGGCGTTCTGGCAGGCTCCATCGCGTCGGCCATTATCGGTTTCATCGTCCTGCGTATCGCGCCCTCGACAACCGCGTTCCGGCCATGAGACTGTTTCCGCGGCTTTCGCGCATTGTCGCTTTCAAAGATGCGGCCCTCTCTGCCGATGGGACCGAGCGGGCACGCGACGCCCTTTCGGTGCTCCGTCGCCGGATCGCAACCGGCCTTGGCGCGGTGTTGCTTGGCCTCTTCGCGATCGCGTTTGCCAAGATGGGCGACTTCGCCCAGCACCAGTTTCTTCGCTTCAGTGCCGTCTGGCCATATGGCGCACTCCTGCTGACACCGACGATCTTTGCCGGCGCGGTCTATGCGACGAAGCGCTGGGCGCCCGAAGCACGGGGGTCGGGCATCCCGCAAGTTATCGCGGCTTCGCGCAATCCGGCGCGCGAAGCATTGGGACCGCTCATCTCGCTGAAAACCGGAGCGCTGAAACTCATCATCACTGTGCTGATGTTGGGCGCGGGCGGATCGGTGGGGCGTGAAGGACCAACGGTTCAGGTCAGTGCCGCGATCATGGTTGCCATCCACAGACTGTTGCGCGTACCGATCACCGCCGGTGTCCTGATCGCGGGCGGCGCAGCTGGCGTCGCCGCGGCCTTCAACACACCGCTTGCAGGCGTGGCCTTCGCGATCGAGGAACTGGCCTCCGCCTATGAACAAAGGGTGGCCGTGCTGGTCATGGCCGCCGTCATGGTGGCGGGCTTGGTCAGCCTCGGCGTAGCGGGCGATTATATCTATTTCGGCGCAATGCGTCAGACCCTCGACCTGCGCGGCGTGCTGTTCGTGGCACCGGTCGCGGGGGTCGCAGGCGGACTTGCAGGCGGACTTTTCTCACGCGCGCTGCTTGGCTTTTCCGCCCCGGGCCGCCCTTGGATACGCGCCATCAAGCAGCGTCCAGTAATCACGGCGGGTGCCTGCGGCCTGTTGGTGGCGATATTGGGCATAGTGACAGCAGGGGCCACTTGGGGAACCGGCTACGAGACGACCCGGCTCATGGTTGAAGCGCAGGGGGGATCGCCCTGGTTTGGTCCAACCAAATTCCTCTCGACACTTGCGACAGCGCTCAGTGGAGCGCCGGGAGGCATTTTTGCGCCATCCCTGTCGGTCGGTGCAGGACTCGGCGATCTGCTCACCAGCATATTTCCCGACGATCCCAAGGGCGCGGTCGTGCTGCTCGGCATGATCGGCTATTTCGTCGGCGTCGTCCGGGCACCGCTGACGGCCGTGATCATCATCACCGAGACAACGGCCAGTCGCGGCATGATCATCCCTCTGTTTGCAACCGCCCTGATCGCCGACGTGGTCAGCGCACTGGTCTGTCGCGAGCGGCTTTATCACGGGCTAGCCAAGCCCTTCCTCGATGCTCCGCCCGCAGCGTCAACTGAGCAGGCAACGCCCACCGCGACGGCCTGAGTTTCGAATTTCAACGGAGTAGATCGGCCGCCTTCATACCGGGGCGAATCCGGATGATGCCCTTCGAACTCCAGATCGATCCCTTCAGCCAGCGAGGTGCCGGCTTCGGCCTTGGCTTGCAAGATGATCATGGTAGTCCGTCAATTCGAAAGGGTATTGGAAAGCGCATCGGTGAATTTACGCCGCCACCAGATCACGTCCTCCTGCTCAATATTGTCCATCATCGCACGCCACCGTGCCACCCGTTCGTCCAGCGGCATGGCGAGCGCGCCGGCGAGCGCATCGGCTATTTCCTCCGGGCTGTGAGGATTGACCAGCAGGGCATCGGTCAACTGCTCGGCGGCACCCGCAAAGCGTGAGAGTATCAGGACGCCAGGATTTTGGGGATCTTGCGCAGCAACATATTCCTTGGCGACCAGGTTCATGCCATCGCGCAGGGGCGTGACCAGCCCGATACGGGCGGCCCGGTACATGCCTGCCAGTTGTTCGCGAGGATAGCCTTTGTTCACATAGCGAATGGGTACCCATTCGGCGTCGGCAAACTCTCCGTTGATGCGTCCCGACAGTCCATCGAGGGTCGCCCGTATCTCCTGATAGCTTTGCACATCACTTCGCGATGGTGGCGCGATTTGAAGCAGGAAGATGTCCTCCTGCACCGAAGGATGCGCCGCGAGAAAGCGTTCATAGCCCAGAAAACGTTCCTGCAGACCTTTGGAATAGTCCAGCCGATCAACGCCGATGATCATCGTGCGATCATTGGCGCTGATGCGCATGCGGCGATGCACTTCCCTCGCCACAGGTCCATTGGCGCTGATCACGAAATCGGCCGTATCGATGCCAATCGGGCACGCAATGACGCGCACGCTCTGGCCCTCATGGGTCACGACACCATTGTCGCCGATGTCGGCGTGCAGCTCGCCCCGTGCATAATCGAGGAAGGTTTCGACCCCATCGTGCGTCTGGAAACCGATCACATCATAGGCGAACAGCGATTCCACCAGTTCGCGGTGGCTCGGAAGCGAGAGTAGGAGCCGCATCGGCGGCCACGGAATATGCAGAAAGAAGCCTATTCGGTTCTTCCATCCTCTTTGCCGTAACTCCCGTCCCAGCGGCATCAGATGATAATCGTTTACCCAGATGAGGTCGTCCGCCTCCAGCAGAGGCGAAACGGTGTCCGCGAAACGCGCATTGACGCGCTCATATCCACCGGCAAAGCCCCGCTTATACTCCGCCAGATCGGTACGAAAATGAAAAAGCGGCCACAAGGTGCGGTTGGCATAGCCATTATAATATTCATCGATATCCTGCGCTTCGAGATCAATCGTTGCCGTGGTGACGCCGACGTTGCGCTGCAAGTTGATATGGCCAGTGAATTTTTGTGTTTCCGCACCCGACCACCCGAACCAGATGCCACCACTTTCGCGCAGGGCTGCCGACAATGCGACGGCAAGTCCACCCTGGCTTCCCGAACCACCGGAGGTTGTGGCCGAGACGCGGTTCGATATGATGATCAGACGGCTCATGTCGCGCATCCCCAACAACTGCTTCCCGGATATGCGGCCCTGCGCTGGCGTGTAGCTTGATGCCGCTCTGGCCGAATTTCTATTTGTAGATTGCCGATCATGCTGTGCCCCCCAAATGTGGCTTCCGCACGGGTATCAGTTTCTTTGGCTAGAGGGCAAAACGCTGCCTAAGCGCGCGGTACGGGGCCAGGCCGCCTCAGTGCGGTACGGCCCCTATCTCGACGACGGTTTTGTCATGAAGCGCGAAGCGATCGGCAAGATCGGCGCTGCGCTTGCGGGTGCTCCACTGACGTTGCGCCCTTCGCCGCGACGGGCGCCGAGAGCCTCTCTCTCAACCCTTACCCGTCACGGCCAATCAGGCCTTCCTCTTACTCTCACCGGGGCGTTGCGGGGACGGAGCCGCCCGCAGAAGGGGTTTCGACGCGGCTATGGCGCGGCGACAGGGGAACGCTTTCCCCTTTTGTGTAACGGGAAATCTGCCGCAATCTTGACCGTCCGCGCGATTTTAGGTGGATATTATTTGGAGACGAGCATGCTGTCGTAGTGCTTCGTATCCACGCAAAGCGCAGTCATCCCACCAATATACTTCTGATATCATTTGGAAAAACTGGAGCGGGCGAAGGGATTCGAACCCTCGACCCCAACCTTGGCAAAATATTTCAGCCACTTTTCCAAAACTCTCCTGAGTACGATTAACTACGCTAAATCAGATATTTATAATGTTCCTCTTTACGATTGTCTCCGCCCATAATACCCTCGAAACGCTTAAATCTGGAGACAAAATGGAGACAAAGCACCCCTCTGAAATCTTTGTCTCCAAATGGAGGGTCAAATATGCCGACAGCGAAGTTGAACAAGCGCAATGTGGACGCATTCGCGCCGCCTAAAGATAAACAGGCCGTCCTGTGGGACAGCGAGATTCGGGGTTTCGGCTTGCGGGCGCTTCCGTCGGGGCTCAAGACCTTCATCGTTCAGTACCGCAACATCGAAGGGATCAAGCGGCGTATCAATCTCGGTCGCTATGGTGTCATCACGACGGAGCAGGCTCGGGATCTGGCGAAGATTAAGCTTGGCGAAGTTGCTGGTGGTCAGGACCCGGCAGAGGCAATTCATCAGGCCCGCAGTGGCATGACGGTCGCCGAGATCTGTGACTGGTATCTGGTTGAAGCCCGCGCCGGCAACATTCTTGGCCGCAAGAACCGTCCAATCAAGGCCTCCTCGCTCGCGATGGATGAGAGCAGGATCAACACTCACATCAAACCGATTCTTGGCCATCGCATGGCGAAAAGGCTGACAATCGCGGATGTCGAGCAGATGCAGGCTGATGTCCGGGACGGGAAAACTGCCAAGGCTAGAGGTAAAGGCCGTGGTGGTCGGCCCGCTGGCGGGCCTGGCGTCGCGTCGCGATGCCTCGGGTCGCTGCAAGCCATTTTGGGTCATGCCAAGCACAAGGGGCTGATTGCGGAGCACCCAACCAGAGGAGCCAAGAAACTCGCAATCAACAAGAAGACGAGACGGCTCAGCACTGCCGAACTCGTCGCGTTCGGCAAAGCCATCGCCTATGCCGAACGTAATGGCGAAAATCCGACAGCACTTGCAGTGGTGCGGACACTTGCGCTGACAGGATACAGACGGGAAGAGGCGCAGTCGATGAAGCGCGCCTGGGTGCATGCGGAGGGTGGGTTTGTCTCCTTCCCGGATACCAAAACCGATGCACAGGTCCGCTCGATCGGCCCAGAAGCACTGAAGGTCGTTCTCGCTCAACCCGAGATCGTTGGTAACCCCTACGTGTTCCCGTCAATGACGGGCGCTGGCGCATACCAGGCTGCACCAGCCTGCTTCCGGAGAGTTTGTCAGTGGGCGGGAATTGAGGGCGCCACACTGCATACCCTTCGCCACACTTTCGGCAGCATCGCGGGCGAACTCGGATTCACGGAACTGACGATACGGGCCATGCTCGGGCATGCTTCGCAGAACGTCACGCAGGACTACATCCATATCGATGAAGCTCTGAAGCTAGCGGTGCGCAAAACTTCAGACGAGATCGCCCGCCTGCTTGCCGAAGGCGCTGCATCGTTGCGCCCAGTCAGGCAAACGTCGGCAATTGAAATTTAACCTTGAAGGTGTATTTTTGGAAGCCAAATACAGCATTTGGCGCTGGGGTTTGCCGGTGAGATGCTTAACGATATTCGATCGACATCGGGCAAGGAGGTTTGAAGATGGGTCAGACTCGCTTTCATCCCAAGACCGGTGATGTGCTTCGGCGTGACGCCCGGATGCAAACGCTGAGCGTTGGCTCGTTGTCACGCGAAGTGGAGGTGCCGGGCTGGTATCCTGAAGGCGATGGCGATTCCATCCATTCGGGCGCTGAACTTCAAGCATTGGATCAAGCCTATCTCGAGTTGCGAGCGGCCTATGCCGCACGGGTCAAGGCCGTGCGCAAGAAGCTTGGCCTCACCCAAGAAGAGGCGGGTAGGATCATTGGCGGCGGACGGCGAGCGTTCCAAAAGTATGAGCGTGGTACAATGCAGCCCAGTGAAGCTGCGGTTGGCTTGATTGAGATTCTTGATCGCCATCTGGAAGAGGTCACAACTCTCCGCAATATCCGACGGTAGGCCAGTAAGAGGCGCTTCCAGGACGCTGTCCGAAAAATGTATACGCATTTCGGACATGCTGCGGGATCAAGCAGAAATAGCCTAGTCCAGAGGTGGGTCGGTGCTTGCCCTCAGCGGTGTGCTCCGCACCGCACCTGCTTGCGGAATTAACGTGCATGTGAGATGCGAGATAATTCTTGCATATCACATCCACCCGTGGGATTAACGCGCATCTGAAGTGCGAGATAATCCTATGACAGTCCATCTGGTCGGCGAAACGATCGATGCCAAGCGCGCGCACCAGCGCGCGCAAGCGGGCGAGCTCGTCCAGCTCGTGCGCGGCATATATATCGATCAAGATGTCGATGCGGACGCTGCCATAATGGGCCACGCGATCCGCATCGCACAGTATCTCTATCCCAATGCCTATCTGTCGTCGGCGAGCGCGGTCCTGCTTGCTCCGACACCCGATGGCAGGCTTTTTATAAGCGGAAAACGCAACCAACGCACGCGGCTGCGCAGCCTGGAAATCGTCCAGAACGAAGCGCCGAAGCACCCTTCGACCGCATCAGCGGTGGTTGGTGATGATCAGGGCGAGCTGCGTATTCATGCATCCTCCCCGCGGCAACGCTTTCTGGAAGCATTTCGGCTGCGCAGCGAACATGCCAGCGCCATCACCGCCGAGATGCGCGTCCAACTGGCTGCGCGTCTCGTCGAGGAGCACGGCACGACCAAGGAAGCCGCCGATGCAGTCTGGGCACTGGCCCGCGAAAATGGCTGGTATCGCGAAGGCGAAGCCGCTGAACGCTTCCTTATGGCGCAGCCGGGTACGGCCAAAGCGCCCGTAAACAAGGCCGCGCTGGATCTGATGATCGCCTGGCATGGCGAGCCGCTCGGGAACCTCGCCCATGACGGCTTTGAGTGGCGCTGGAAGCCGGCCCGGCGCTCAGGGCCGACGCTCATCCGGGAGACAACGCCCGGCAAACTTCCGGCTTTTGTCGAATCCCTCCTGCCGGAAGGCTGGCTCGCAAAGGTGCTTCACGAGCGGGACGAGCGCGAAGCTTTGAAGCGTGGACGGCGTTATATGTCCAACGTCGCTGTGGTCGAGACGCGCGACGAGTTGACGGCACTACCGGCTGACATTCTCACGACGAAGCTGAGCGGCTTTGTCGAGGCAGGCCGTTTCACTGGCCACTATGATGGCCCGGCGCGCGGTGCCATCGAGGAGAGTTTCGAGCAAAACCTCGCGCGCATATTCGCGCGCGCCGAAACACCGCGCTTGTCGGGTGTTCAGATCAAGGCGCCGATGCATCTGGCACCCGATGGCACACTCCTTCCGGCCATCGATCTGCCATTTACCCATATCCTCAAACCAGCAGGCACCGCTGGCTTCGAGATGCTGCCGATCGTGGAATGGCTCTGCCTTGAACTTGGCCGCGCTGCAGGCTTTGCCGCGCCTGATGTCGCCCTGACGGCGATGCCCGATGGCATGGCTCCCGCGCTCATTGTAGAGCGGTTCGACATCCGCCTGGAGCCGGATGATCAGAGGCGGATCGCGCTTGAGGATTTCTGCTCGATCCTCGATCTTCCTGCCTCTGCCAAATATGACGGGACGATAGAGCGGATGGCGCGCGGACTGCGGCCGCTGTCGACCGACCCTGCAGCGGATCTCGATATCCTGTTCCGCCGTGCGGTTTTTGCCTGGCTGATTGCCGATGGCGATATGCACCTCAAAAATCTCGCGCTGCTCAAAATCGCCGAACCGAATGCCAAGGCTTTCACCTCGGTTCGCTTCGCTCCGCTGTATGATGCGGTCACGACGCGGGTATTCCCGGGTCTTGGCGGCGATCGCATGGCGCTCAAGCTGGGTGGCAAGGATGATCGGCTGACGCGCCGGGATTTCATGACGCTGGCACGCACGATCGGCCTGCCGCAAGGTGACGCGGAAAGGGCCATTGCCGAATTGACCGGCAGCCTCGCACAAGCCGTCGGAACCGTCCGGCTCCCGGCCTTTGCGGCGGAGGGCGAGGTTGCCGCTACCGTCCAGGGCCAGGTATTGGCTCTGACCGGCGAGCGCTGCGCCGCGCTCGCTGGCGATGAGGGTTAGGGTAGCGGGCGCTCGTCAGCACAGTGCAGACAAGCGCCCGCCTTTTGCTACATCGCCCAGCGGATTCGGGCGAAAGCGGAGCGGCCTGCGCCTGGCAAACGTGATCCCAACGGGACATCGGACCCTGTTATCCGGTTATATCCGGCCAGATGATCGAGATAGTAGGTGTCGAACAGATTCTCGATGCCAAGATCGAGCCGGACACCGTCGCGTATCAGCCAGTAGCCAGAGATGTTGGCAAGGACATAGCCAGCGCTCGGCGCCTCAGTATTGGTAGCGGACACATGGTGCTGCCGGGCGATGAACTGGCCTTCGACCGAGATCGACCAGCGGCTTTCCTCCCAGCTCACTGCCAGACGTCCGTTGGCAGGTGCCATCCGGTAGAGATTGTCGGCAATGTCGGTGCGTTCAGCACGCACATAGCTGGCGACACCGTCAAGGCGCAGCGGACCCGCAATCTTTGCGCCGAACGCGATATCGGCGCCCCATATGCGCGCATCAGTGTTGGCAAAGCGCAGCGGCGTGGGATCACCTCTGCCATTTGATACGATTTCAACCGGGGTGTTAAGAATGCCGGGAGTGGTGTCGAACGGTATACCCTGAATGAAATCGTTGATCCGGCGATAGTAGATGACCGGTCGGGCGTAGGCAGTGTCACCCTGCCAGTCGACGCCAAGCTCTGCGATCCAAGCTTTTTCGATTTTGAGATTGACGTCGCCGACATAGATGTTCCCGTCGGCGAGACCACCGCTGGCTTCAGTGGGCAACCAAGAATAGCGCTCGATCAGGCTGGGTGCGCGCGTCTTGTGCGCGAGTGTCAGCCGCGGAGTGAATGCATCCATCTCTGCCCATAGCCGGAGCGATGCATCGACGCTGGTGCCCGACCAGTTGCGGTCGGCCAGTGCAAAGGCATTGGCCAGATTGACCGGACCGGCCGGAACACCGGGGCCAAAGCGCGATGGGCCGGTCGATGCGCCGTGGCGGTCGATGCGTAGTCCCAGTTCGGATTCAATAGCACCAAAGCCGCTCCGCCATTCGACAAAGCCGCCGACCCGGTCGCTGCTGGCCCGATCAAGCGGATGGATGAAGAAGGCTGGAGACAAGGGATTATAGAGCACATAGCCCTTGTCGATCAGCTCGAAATCACCGCCGACCCGGATGTGGCGATCTGCCGAACCAAAGCGCAGCGACGCATCGGCGGCCATTGTGTCGGCATAGGTGTCTGACTGCCGGGTCATTGCGATTATTGGCGCGGGGCGTAGTTCATAGTTGTTCATGCGGTGGGACACACCGGTGTAATTGGCGTGGACTTCCAGCCGCAGGTCGTCGTTCAGATCACCTTCAAACCCTGCGCGGGCAAAGTCGGTGTGGAAATAGACAATGTCCATGGCGAACGGCGGGTTGCCCGAGCGGCCGGTATCTTGCCGCCGATATTCGAGACTGAACTCGCCGGGCCCCGCGCGAAAGCCAGCCTGAACGCCATAGACTGTGCGATGAAATGACGTGCTGCCAATGCGCCCGCCGGGGAAGCGGATGTCGTCACCGGCTTCATAGGAGCCAATCACGCCGAGGCGCAGGCTGTCGCTGGCGAGAGCCACAAGACCGCCAATGGCCACACTGTCATCGACGCTGCGATATTGGCTGGTCAGGTCGATCTGTGGTGACAGGCTGGAGCCGTCGCCAAAGCGCGCATGTTTGAGGATGGTGTTGACGCCGCCGCCCAATCCCGGGCCGTCACGCACAGGGGAAATGCCGCGTGCGATCTCGATCCTGTCGATCAGCATCATCGGTGCATAGTGCATTGCCGGGTCCATGGCGTTGGGGCCACCTGTCGCGAAACGTTGGCCATTGATCCGCAGCAGGATGCGCTCGCCAAACAGGCCGCGCATCTGCACCTGGCCGGAAAGCGTGCCATTCGCGACGACAGCCGCGCCGGGCTGACGCGCAATAAAGGCCGCGCCATCGGGGCCGGTGGACAGTTCCTCGTCAGCTTCGGTCGCGGCATCGGTGGCCGTCAGGCGCGGCGCTGTCACGACGATGGTGTCAGCTGATTGTTCATCGCCTTCAGCGGCAAAGGCAGGCGTGGCAGCGGTCAGGGCGACCGCCAAGCTTAAGAGTGAAGTCTTCATGGTTCAGATCATTCGCAAAACATGCAAAGTCGTGCCGCCCGCATCGAAGATGCCGGTTCGGGTGACTTGCCTTGAAATTGATGCGGAGCTCATGCGCGATTGTGGCCCGGATCAGTCCGCAGGTTCAGGTCGTTTTGTCAGGCGAATGATGGAGGGCCACGCAGTGGCGGGCGCAGATGCGCAAAGCGCCGATGCACCGGCAACGCAACGAGACGTGCGCTCGTGATGAGGATGAATGCGAGTGCCAATGCGAGCAAAAGGCCATCCGCCCCCGCGATCAACGCCATCGACAGGGCGGAAAAGGCGCAAGGTGGATTCTTCTGGCTATGATCGCCTGAGCGGTCCTGCCCATTGCCCGATCGCGGCACCACAATCTCGATGGTGCTGTGCTCGTTTTCGAAACCCGAACAAATCTGAACGCTTAGTGTGAGCGCTGAGGGTGCCACCATATAGCCCGCAGGGATCAGTCCGCGAACGAGCAGGGCGATCGCCACAAGCACCATCGCCCATGTTCGCCGCTGGAAAGTGAAGGTGCGCAAGGTGTTCATTCGCGCCGCCACTTAGCTCTTGTCTTGAAGGTTGTCACGGAGGTCATATTCCGAACGATGCTTCTGGCTCATGATGACCCGGTGTTTCCTCAACCGTATGGCCGTCTCGAATATTATAGAGCCGCTTGAAGGTCGGGATGATCTTTTCATCATGAGTGACGATGATGATCGCGGTATCGAACTGCCGGGCCATGTCGTTGAGAAGCCCCACAACAGCAAGAGCACGCTGGCCATCCAGCGGCGCAGTGGGTTCATCGGCAAGGATGACCGGCGGACGATTGATCAATGCCCGGGCAATCGCCACACGCTGCTGCTCCCCCCCCGAAAGCTGTGAGGGCATGGCGGCGGCGCGGTGACCGACATCCAAAGCGTCGAGCAAATCTCGGGCCATCTTTCGTGCCTCTGCATTTGGCTTTCCGGCCAGCATCGGCAGCAACGCGACATTGTCGGTCACATCAAGGAAAGGGATCAAATAGGGTGCCTGAAAAATGAAGCCGATCATATCGCGGCGCAGCGCGCGCAGATCGCGGACCTTCCAGCCATTGTCATAAATGCACTGGTCACCAATCGTCATCTTGCCTGACGTCGGTTCGATCACTGCGCCAAGGCATTTTAGCAATGTACTTTTGCCAGAGCCTGATGGCCCGATCAGTCCGATCACTTCGCCCTTTGCCACGGCCATGTCGACGCCGCGCAGGGCATGAACTGCCGTGTCGCCGCTGCCGTAGGTCTTGACGACATTCTCAAGGATGATGCCCTCAGCCACCGATCGCCTCCGCCGGATCCACCTTGATCGCAGCCTGGATGGCCAGAAAGCTGGCCACTGTGCAGATCAGCATCACCGCCACGAAGCCCAGGATCGAATCCGATGGCAGCAGCAGAACATATTTAGGGAAGAAGGGCGCCCACAGGCTGGCGGCAATTTTGCCGACGATGAATCCAATCAGTCCCAACCCCAGCGCCTGTTGCAAGATCATCCACGAGATCGTTCGATTGCGCGTGCCGATCAGTTTCAGCACGGCAATTTCGCGGATTTTTCCGATTGTCATGGTATAGATGATGAACGCCACGATGGCTGCGCTCACGATCGAAAGGATGACCAGAAACATTGCGATCTGCCGGGCCGAGTTGGCAATCAGTTTCTGGACAAGGATCTCTTCCATTTGGGCGCGCGTATAGACCGTGAGGCGTTGCCAACGGCGGATTGCGGCGGCGACTTCATCGGGATCGGCATCCGGTGTGATGGTGACCAGAATGGCATTGACGTTGCTATTGCCCGACTGAACGGCGTTTACAGCTTGCGCAACCGCCGGATTGCCCGGCGGGTTCAGTTGGGGATTGGCAGCCGTGCGCGCCCTCTGACGGACAATGGCGTCGCTGTCCTTCTGGAACTGGGCGGCCTGGGCATCCTTTAGCGACAGGAACAACATCGGGTCGCCGCCCGATGACACCATCCGGCTGGTCAACCCGACGATGGTGTAGAAGTTGCGGCGCACTTTGACGCGATCCCCAATTGCGAAGCCGGTCTTCACATCGGCCACAGCTTCATAGTGGCCACGCACGATCTGGCGTCCGGAGATCAAATGGGTGGGTTGGCCGGGCAGTCCCGGCTCGCCCATTTCCGCCCCGACGACCATTACCCGCACATCCTTGTCACCGTGCGCAATCTGCATGGTGAGGTAAGTTACGCCCGCGGCTTGGGCGACACCGCGCATCGCCTGGATCGGGCGTTCGCTGTCTTCGGTCAGGCTGGACGGTTCGGCATAGGGACCGAGCGTGTCCTTCTGCACGACCCACAGGTCGGCTCGGCTATTGTCCAGCAAGGCCTGCGCATCATCGACCATGCCGCGATAGACGCCCGCCATCGACAAGGTGACACCGATCAACAAACCCAGTCCTACACCGGTAAGAACGAATTTGCCCCAGCCATGCAGGATATCGCGCCCCGCTAGGCTGATCATGGCAGTGCGTCGACAATGCTGAATCGGCTGCTAGCCGATAGCGCCCGCGCGCTGTGAATTACTATGTCCTCGCCCCGGGTGAGGCCATGCAGCACCTGCACCCAGCCTTCCAGATTCTGAGCGCCCAGCCTGACGGGCGCGAAGACAAGATCGCCGTCACGGACCACCCAAACGCCAACCTGCCCATCAATCCGGTGTACAGCTGCATTAGGTATGGCCAGTGATCGTGCCTGTGCCGGCAGGGCCACGGTTACCTCGGCCAATTCACCGATTGCGGGCAATCCGCCGGTTATAGTGAACCGTGCCTTGGCCAGCACTTCCTCCGTCAACGCATCTGCCATCGGTTCAACGCGTTCGATTACGCCGGAAAGGGGAGCATCCGGCCTCGATCGCAAAGCAATCCGCACCTGCTGGCCCGCTGCCAGACCAGCCGATTGGGTCTGGTCGAAGCGTACGTTGATCCACAATTGCGATGGATCGATAATCTCAATCACAGCCTGACCGGCCACTACGGTTGTGCCGGGTTCCACAGCTCTGCGCACCACCAGCCCAGCGTGCGGTGCGACAAGGCGCAGGTTGGCACGTTGCTCCACCAACGCCGATCGTTCAGCGCCCAGACGTCCCCGATCCATTGTGGCAGCACTGCGATTGGCCTGCGCCGCCGCAAGTCCTGCCTGCGCAGCAGCCAGTTCCTGACGGCGTTGATCAACCATCGCATCGGTGACCCAGCCACCCCGTTTCAGCTCTTCCGTCCGTGCGGCCACGGATCGGGCGAGAACGACCCGGGCGTTCGCATCCGCAATCTGAGCTACTGCGGCCTGTTCCAGCGCGGCTGACCGCGCAGTCCCGCCAGCCGCTGCATCGATGCGCTGGTCGAGGTCGATTGGATCGATTTGTGCCAGCAATTGCCCTGCGACTACTATGTCGCCCACATCCACGGCGACCATTGTCACCCGGCCCGCAGCGGTTGGCCCAACTTTCTGGGTGTAGCGCGCCTCGACGGTGCCGATGCCGAACATGGCCGGGGCAATGCTGCGCTCCTCTACTTGCGCGATCGTCACATTGACCGGGGCAAGCGGGCCAGAGCGGAATGCCACCCAGGCAAAGAGCAGCAGAAGTGGCGCTAACACGGCCAGCAATGTCCAGCCGCGGCGGCTCATGGTGAATGGCAAAGTCATTTGGCCACTCCCAGTCCATCACAAAAGAGGTCGAATAGCCTCCCCGAAACGGCGGGCATCGTGGTGAAATCACTGGCTGCCATTGCTTGCATGGCCAGCCCTTGCACCATGCCAAGGAACATTGTGGCCGCAGCGGGGATGTCGACCGTCTCGGCGATAAGCGATTGCGCTTTTGCTTCAGTCAGCAGGTTCGTCACACGTTCGCGATACGCGGCCATCAGTGCGCGCACGCTCATCTTGCCCAGCGCGTCGCCATCCCGCTGCAATTCGCCAAACAATATTCGGGGCACGCCGGGGTGGGTCACGACGAAATCGATATGCGTGGCAAACATGGCACGCAGCCGTTCAATTGGCGTCACCCCTGTAACGGCATCAAAGCGCGCGAGCAGCGTGGTGGCAGTCCAGTCCATCACTGCAGCCCAGATCGCTTGCTTGTCGGCAAAATGGCGGAAAAGTGCGCCCTGCGTCACGTCCATCTGCGCTGCAATCTGCGCAGTCGTAATGTCCGCCGGATTGGTGGCTGCTGCCAAGCCAATCACCGTTTCAACAGTGGCGGCACGGCGTGCATCGGCGGAGAGTTTGGTGCGGGGCATCTGACCACCTTGCGCTTTTGTGAGTAATTAGTCACTACCTTTTATGGCGAATTCTGGCCTATGGTTCTGTAATCTTGTGAGAGGGAAGCGGCATGACGAAACAGTCGGGTGATAAAACCAGCACGATCAAGGGCGAAGATTGGGCCGGGGAAATGGGCACCAAGTGGCTAGCCAATCTTGCGCGGTTTGAAGGGATGATCGCACCCATAGGTGCAGCTCTACTAGCCCGCGCTGATTTTCAGCCTGTTGAGCGTGTGCTGGATATTGGCTGCGGCGGTGGGGGCACAACCATTGCCATTGCCAATGCGGTGGCTCCCGGGGGTGAGGTGTTGGGTATTGATATTTCGCCTGACCTCACTGCGGCGTCGACAAAGCGGGCGAGCGACGCCGGTGTTGGCAATATCCGCTTCATCTGTGCGGATGCCAGCAATGTACAACTGCCGGATGCGCCATTCGATCGTCTCTTTTCGCGCTTCGGCAGCATGTTCTTTGCTGAGCCGCATCAGGCTTTTGCAAACCTGCGCAGCCTTTTGCGGCCCGGTGCGCGTATCGATCTCGCAGTTTGGGCTCCGCCGCGCGACAATTTGTGGATGATGGAAATGATGGGCGTTGTCCGCAGACATGTTGATATTCCACCTGCTGTACCGCGCGCTCCAGGACCCTTCGCATTCGAGGATCTGGAGTATCTGAACGAGGTGCTTGCGGCCGGTGGTTTTTCGAGTCCCGACATCATGGCCTATACAGGGCAGCAACCGGTTGGCGGCGTTGGAGCAACGGCGCAGGAAGCGGTAAGTTTCGTGTTGTCCTCCATGGCCGTCGGCAAAGCGCTGGACGAGCAAGGAACAGATGTCCGAGCTGCGGCGGAGGGTGAATTGCTGGAATTGTTCGCAAAGCACCACGTGCCGAACCAAGGGGTGATGATGCAGGGCAAGGCCTGGCTGGTGTCAGCCAAGGCTTAACTGCGCTCTCGATCAACGACCTCTCACGGGACGAATTACGCCCAGGCAGGAGCGGCCCCACCCGGAGGTGGGGCCGCCAATTACGCCTTAGCTCGGCGGGTTCCAGATGATGACCTTCTTCGAAGGATCATCGCCTGGCGCGTTGGCGATGTTTCCATAGATGGTGCCGAATTCAGGAGCTGAGAGCGAGACCGAGACATATTCGGCGCCGGTGTTCTGCGAGAAGCGCTTCCAGCCTGCGCCCAGTTCGAAGCCGTTCTTGCGACTGACGATGCGGTAGTCGGGTTCGCTGTCCTTGGTCTTGCGGTTGTTGGGGATGATGGCGATCGGTGCCGACACGGTCAGCGTGGCGAGGTTGCCTTCGAAGCTGTCGTCAGACTTCACGGTGAGATTTGCGATGGTAGCCATGTCGTTTCTCCTAAAGGTGGTCGGGGACCATCCCCGATGGCGCCAAAAGAAGGGGCCGGAAGCCGCCGTCACCGCAGCGTCAGCGAAGGGCGAACCCCGCACGGGGTTGACGGTATTAGGCGTGACGAGACCCGCAGACAGGCGACAAGGAGGGGTGGTTTTCGCTCCGCCTGAAAACGAATGTCACTCGGCAATCTCCGTTTTCATCGACCAAAAGTCGGAGGCTTCCTCCCCACCGGATCACTGCATGGAGTGCAGCAGCAATCATCCCTCGCACGCAGCAATTGGCTGATCGAGAGGCGTTGTCACCTTGGACATTCGACGGGCAACAGCGGGGGCTCCTCGCCGCATTACACAGACTGAAATGTGCAATATCAGCTCTCATATTGACTTTTGTACAGAATATAAGCATATGAAGCCATGAAAGGACATGCCGCCATGGGTATCCAAACTGCAGCCAAAGCGCCTGTAAAGGGACTTGATCGCAAGGATCTGACGGGGCCAGCCCTGCGCACGTTCTTCCGCATTGCCGATGCCTGGGGCCTGAAAGAGCAGGAGCAGATGCGCTTGCTCGGTCTGGAGAGCCGCTCGACCTTCCAATCCTGGAAGCGCGGCGTGGTCGCGGCGCTGCCCAAGGATGCGCTGGAGCGGATTTCCTATGTCATGGGCATCTACAAAGGCCTGCAGATCCTGTTGCCCAAGACGGCCGATGAGTGGGTGCGCAAACCCAACAAGGCGCAGGTTTTCGGCGGCGCCTCGGCGCTCGAACGGATGATGTCAGGCAATGTCGCCGATCTCTATGTTGTGCGTCAGTATGTTGACGGGCAGCGCGGCTGACCCGTGGACATTCCCACGTCTGAAGTTCGCTGGACGCCCTGCTACCGCATCATCCCCAGCAGATTTCCCCCGATCTCGCTGTTCGAGGCGATTGCCGATCCTGCCGATCTCGAAGCGGTCTATGCCATCGAGGCGATGACCAATGACCGCCTGCGCGACGAAGCAGGCGAGCTGTCGCTCGTGCCGCCTGAAGACCGCGTGTCAGGCCCCGGATCCTCGCCGATCATGGCGGCGTTCACCCACCTCAACCCGGTCGGCGACCGCTTCACCGACGGTAGCTACGGCGTCTTCTATGCCGGACTTACACTGGCAACCGCCATCGCCGAGACCCGACATCACCGCACGCACTTCCTAAAGGCCACCGACGAACCGGCGCAGGAACTCGACATGCGGGTTTATGCCGTCGATCTCGACGCGAGCCTTCACGACATCCGCGGGCAGCGAGAGGCGTTGTCAGCTCTGTACCATCCGAGCAGCTATGCCGTGTCGCAGGAAACCGCTCGGACCATGCGCGATGCAGGTTCGGACGGGATTGTCTATGAGAGTGTCCGCGATCCTGACGGCGAATGTGCCGCTGTGTTTCGGCCTAGACTGTTGGCAAATTGCCGACAGGAGCGGCACCTTTGCTATGTGTGGGATGGAAGCGAAATTGGCACAGTCTACGAGAAACGGTTGCTGGATAGTTGAAGGGCTGCCAGCATTTCACCCCAGATCAGTCGTTCCGCCGCCGCAAACTTTCCCAAAGGCTATCGTGAACTGAGTCGGTTTTCGGCTCGCTGGAAGGACAGAGTCTGGGACAAACTGGCCATTCACGCGTCCCCCGTCCTACGGCAGGTTCATCGCCAAAACTCGACATTCAGCGAACGCTCCACCGGGCAGGACTTACCACCGGAATTGGGCCGGTTACTGAAAGGCAGCTCCTGGCTGGGCAAGGGCCAAAGGAGAAGGTCAGCTTTGAGGCAGCCTTGAAGGACACTGCAAAGGTTGCAAACGGGTGGGCTGGTTGCAAAACAAGGAGCTTAGGAAAGCGGACACCGGGTCCCGTCGCTATGGTCATGTGCCGCCACCAAACAGCGACGGTTCGACGGGCCCGAAGACTTCCTGTTGAAGCCGGTCATATGTTGATCGATTCAACGAACGGAAGCCGAAGGATTAAAGCCCAGCCTTTGTCGCTTCGGCACGCTGCTTGATGATTGTCAGAATGTTGCTTTCGATATCGCCCAGCAGGATCTCGCCCCACATTTGCGCATAAAGATTGACGTGCGTCTTGGCGATGTAATTGGTCCGCAGGGTGAGCTTGGTTGTGCCGTCATTCAACGGTGTCAGCGTGTAGTCGCCAGTGTCAATCTTGAGAAACTGCCCGTCGGGCGAGATATGTGTGTCGGTGTAATCCTGAAGTGAGCTGTTGCTAAAGGCAAAGGCCCAGCCAAGCCGTTGGCCCGGTTGCCATTGGGTGATCCTTTCCTCGAAATTGATGTGATCGCCCCAGTAGGCTTTGCGCACAACGCCGACACCGTGCCCGCTGATAGTGGTAGCGCGTGGTCGAGGTATACCAACAATACTCTGCGCGATATTCCATTGGCCTTCATCCGGGCTGATATGCGCATTGGCCACCGCGTAGGGCCAGATTTGAGCCGGTGTGGCGTGGATGACGATGGAGCGCGTTAACGTCACCTGCTTTTCCGGGATCGGAATCTGACTTTCCAAGCTGCCGCACATCAGCGGTAGGAAAAGCAACGAGGCGTGGAACCTTGCGGCATCGGTCCGCCCCTTCCGCACGCGCCGCAAGATGAAGGCGCCGGCATAGCCAGAGCACAGCCAGATCGGGGCGAGCATGATGATGCAAATGACCCCTTCGTGCAGAAACACTACCGAGCCTACAACCACAAGCGCCCCGAATAGCGGCGGCACATACCAGTAAAACGACGAAGGTTTGTCACCCGCCGGGTCACCCACATAGCAAATGAGCGCGCAGAGATAGGCCGGCAGAACGGCGAGAAACCAAAGGCTGGCAAAGGCGACGCTGTTGGCCTTGCTAGCATTGATGAGGATATAAGCGCTGAGCGCGATGACCAAGGCAAGGGTGATCCCACCGATGACACGACCGCGGAGCAGATTAGGCCTATTCATCACAAGACCCTTTCGGCAAACTCGGCAGTAGGCACCCAGCAAGTCTCGCGCTTGCCGAACAGTCTGTAGCGATTCCGAGCGATCCAGTGGTAGACAGGATCGCGCAGGGCTCTCGGCGCGAGCAGACCTAGGCCGGCAATGCACCAGGGCCAGCCAAGCCCTGTATAAATAGCGATCACGGCCTCGCTGTCACGTAGTACCCGGTCTCCCTCGATCAGCAGGATCGTATCCGGATTTGCCGGATCTATGCCGTGCTGCCGAAAGAGCGCCGCGCCGACCGCCCCTTGCATCGAAGCCAAGCGATAGCGGGTTAGCCGATCATGCTTCAGGATAAACTGTGCATTGGCAGAGCACAGCACGCATTGGGCGTCGAACAGAATGATGGGCCCCTGGTCAATCATGAAGCTCCTCCATCAAGCCGGTGTAACGGATGGCAAAACCCAGAAAGGGCAGGAAAATAGGCACGTCAAAACGATAGCGCCCATCCACTTCACTTTCGGTGGCGGGACACCGCGGACTGATCCATGACGGAAACGGCAGCCCAAAAAACCGGAAGGCCACCAAATCGAGGTGCAGCCTTCCGTCTTTCACGCACACCCGAAACCGGTTGGTGGCAGGCCCCATCTTCTCCACAATTAGGCCGTCGCGCGCGACAAACCCGCTATGATAGGTTCGGCCCGCGAAGTCGCGACGCCAGACTTCGGCCTCCCCATGTCGCTCTAACACCACGGTTACAGGGATATCGTTTCCAGCCTTTGGCAAGCCCATCATCCAGCACAGAGCGCGGGCGATCGGATTGCGGCTAGCCACAACTTGCGCCTTTCCAACCCACCTCTGGCAGTCATTGGAATCGTGGGCACGGCGCAGCACTGACGGCAGGTCTTCGATGGCGTCTCCCAGCAGACGGCGGAATAGCGGTTCGGTCACAATGCAAGCTCCGGTTTGGCAACCATTAGCCAGAAAATGATGATGACTCCGATAAACGCCGGCCATCCAAGTGCGAACCACCAGCGCGCGAGGCAGTGATAGTGTCTGGGCAGTTCTGCGCCGTCAGGGGTAGCCTCGGCGATGCGGCGCATCCGGATCTGGATCGCCACCACCGGCAGCCAGCAGGCTCCCACAACGATGTAGAGCACAATGGAAGCCATCAACCACGGCGTTGTTAGTGGGTAACCGGCCAGATTCGCCAACCAAACCCCCGTTACTGGCTGCACGATTACCGCGGGTGTGGTGAACAGCCAATCGGCCAGTTCCACGTTGCGATTGACCACCCGGCGAGCTGCCAGCACGCCCGAGCGATTGGCCATCCAGCCATGGAACGCGGTGCCAAGCCCTGTGCCGAACAACAGGGTGGAGCTAAGGATATGGACTGTCTTGAGGAGCAGATAATCATGCATTGGGCTTCTCCATCGCATGGACGGCCAAAGACAGGCCGAGAACCGCGAGATTTTTGACCAAGGCGCCAAAGGGATCGGCCAAGAGTTCGGGCGCAATGGCGAAGAGGATCAGGCTGTAGACGCTCATCAGCACCACACCAGCCAGGGCGGCCCCGCGCCAGTGCAGGAGCAGCGCCAAGCCTATTGCGATATCAGCCAGCGATCCGGCCCAGACGGTGCCCACTGCCCCAGTGCCTTCCAGCCCAAGGCGAGCGAGCAATTGGATGTTCTGGGTCATGGGGGTGAGCAACAGTGGTACTAACCCGCCAGCCAGCCACACTGCCGCTAGCAAGCCCCGCAAAGCGGGCGCAAGTGGCAACAGGCGGGCCGCCAGCGTATCGCTCTGGGTTGCTGGGTGGCGGGCCAAAACTTGCGCGACAGGCTGCGGAGTGAAACCAAGTGTGACTACGAAAGGCTCGACCGGCGCTGAATTGCCCGCCTCCAGCATGGCCAAGCTCTCGAGGGTCATCGGCCCAATACCGAGTCTGGCGACCGCGCGAAGTATCCAGCGCGGAACCTGCAGGCTGCGCGCTGGGCCAAGCCCCTGCCAGCGTCGCAAAATGCTGATCAGGTCCACGATCCGCATCTTTTCGGGCCCGACTGCATCCACCACCACAGCCATGGGCAAGGGGCGCTGCAGCAAGCGCCATACCGCTTCCACAAGATCGTCGATGGCAATGGGAGCGACCGGGCCGCCGCCGATATCAGGCAACACCGGCAAGACTGCTAAAGCGCTGAACAGCGTCGTGCTGCCCCCGCCGCGCCCAACCACCAGGGAGGGGCGCACAATCGCCCAGCCCAAGCCCAATGTGGTCAGATGTTCGTCTGCAGCGCGCTTGCTGGAATGGTAAGCGGTAGTGCCATCCTTAGCGCCCAGGGCGGAGATCTGAATCACGCGATCCACTCCGGCCTGCGCGGCGCCATCGAACAAGGCCATCGCACCGCGCGAGTGCAAACCGTCGTAATCGGCCCCTGCAGCCAGCGCGCCTGCGCAGTTTACCACGGCGTCATAGCCCTGCAGGCGCTCGGCCCATATGGAGGCGTCCTCACGGGTCAGATCGCAGGCGATATCATGTCCGTGCCTCCCGGCGATCTTTACCGCGCAGTCTTCAGCGCGCAGTCGCCCGGCCAGATGTCCGCCGATAAACCCGCCGCCCACGATCATCACACGCATAGCGGCCTCCTCAGTTAATGTTGGGCTGCGGCACGCGGCGCCAAACGGCCAGTCCCATGCCGGCCATCGCCATCAGGATACCCGCCAGGGTAGCCGCCACCGTGCCCTGGATCAGTACGGTGGGATCCGTGGCAATCCGCTGTAGCGCGACAATCCGGGTGAGAGGCTAGCGTCAATCAGGATGAGAATTGATTGTCGCGGCACGGGCGTGATGCCAGCGGTAGTTGTCGCTGGCAATAGTCAGTCGTTGATTTGATTGTCGCTGCGCGACAACTCCTCAGTAGACTTAATTGTCGCGTAGGTTGGTGGCCTTCCTGCGCGCGATTGTCGCTGGAGCGCGGCGCGGCGGCGATAGCTTTCGACATTCATTTCGAAGATGGTGGCGTGGTGGACAAGCCGATCGACGGCAGCAAGCGTCATGGCGGGATCTGGGAAGATCCGGTTCCACTCACCGAACGGCTGATTTGCAGTGATCAGCGTCGATCGGCGCTCGTAGCGGGCGCTGATTAGCTCGAACAGGACCGAGGTCTCTGCCTGATCCTTAGTGACGTATGCGAGGTCGTCGAGGATCAGCAGGTGATATTTATCGAGCTTGGCCAAGGCGGCTTCGAGCGCGAGTTCACGCCGCGCGACCTGGAGTTTTTGGACAAGGTCGGAGGTACGCGTGAACAGTACGCGCCAGCCATTCTCAATCAGAGCGAGGCCGATTGCGGCAGCGAGGTGTGTTTTGCCCCCGCCTGGCGGCCCGAACAGGATCAGGTTTGCGCCCTTTTCGAGCCAGGCGTCGCCCGAGCACATGGCGGTGACTTGAGCGCGAGAGATCATGGGCACGGCGTCGAAGGCGAAGCTGTCGAGCGTTTTGCCTGGGGGCAGCCTTGCTTCGCTCAGATGCCGCTCGATACGACGGCGATCGCGTTCAGCGACCTCATGTTCAGCCAGGGCGGCGATCAGGCGGGCACCGGGCCAGCCCTCCTTGTCGGCGCGCGCAGCGAAGTCTGCCCAGACCAACTTTATTGCTGGCAGCCGCAGGTCATTGAGTACGAGGCTGACGCGCTGGATATCGACAGCGGTATGGGCGGCAGTTACGTTCTTGCTCATGCTGCTTCTCCCATCAACAGAGCATCGTAATCGGCAAGCGGGGTCAGTTCGACAACCACTTCGGGCAGCGCGGCAGGGTCGGGTGCAAAGCGCAACCGCAATGCCGCCATGTCGGGCAGGCGACCGGCGGCGAGGCCATCGGCCAGCAGTTCGTTCAGTTCAGCCTCGCAGGCACGCTCATGGGCCATGCTGAGCAGTTCTACTGCCTGCTTGCAGGCAGCGCGTTCGCCCACCGCTTCAAGCAAGCGCTCGAAGGTCTGCCTGTATGCCTCGCGCGGAAACAGTTGATTGCGGTATACCAGCTTCAGCAGTGCCATGGGTTTGCGCCGCAGGCTGTGGATCACGTGCCGGTAATCGACGACATGAGCGTGCGTGGCATGATCGGCAGACCGACCGCGCTGCAGCGTCATCAGCCGGGTGCCACCGATAAACAGGTCGAGCCGGTCATCATAGAGCCGAACCCGCAACCGGTGCCCAATCAGCCGCGAGGGCACGGTGTAGAACACCTTTCTGAGAGTGAAGCTGCTGGTCGAAGTGACGGTCACAATCACTTCCTCGTAATCGCTGGTGCGTGCATGGGGCAGCGGCTGCAACACCGCACGCTCGCTGTCGATGCGAGCGCCGTTGCGACGGTTCTTACGGGCAACGATCTCGTCGATGAACTGGCGATAGGTGGCCAGATCGTCGAAGTCGCATGCCCCCCGCAGCAGCAGCGCGTCACGCACCGCGGCTTTAAGATGACCGTGCGAACTTTCGATCGAACCATTCTCGTGCGCAACGCCGCGATTGTTGCGCGTCGGCACCATGCCGTAATGCTCGCACAATGCGTCATAGCGCGTGGTCAGGTCCGCCCGCGCATCGGCATCGAGATTGCGGAACGCGGCCGACAGGCTGTCGCTGCGATGCTCGATCGGCGCGCCGCCGACAGCCCACAGGGCATTTTGCAGTCCTTCGGCCAGCGCGACATAGCTCTCGCCGCCCAGAATGACATGGGCATGTTCGAAGCCCGACCAGATCAGCCGGAAGTGATAAAGCCGGTGGTCGAGCGGCGCCCCCGCCACCGTAACGGCCAGATCGCCCATATCGGTGAAGTCCGACAAGCCAAGCCGGCCAGGCTCATGGACCTGCCGGAAGATGACCTCCTGATCGGGACCAAACCGCGCGCGCCACGCGCGGATCCGGCGCTCCAGTGTCCGCCTGACCCCCGGATCGAGATCGGGATGACGCCTGCGGAGCTCCTCAAAGATCGCAACCGCGCGCAGCCCAGGTGCCGCCTCCAGCAAGGGCACGATCTCGGTCTCGAAAATCTCTGCCAGCGGATCGGGCCGTCGCCGTTCGCGTGGCTTTTTGCGTTGCGAGGGCAGAGATGGATCCGCGTTGATCCGGTACGCGCTCGCCATGCTGATCCCGGCCTTGGCGGCAGCTACCGACACCGGGTTGGTCTGCTTGAGCTTCATATAGAGCCTCATCTGATGATCGTTGATATGGCAGCCCGGCACCCGCATCCCCTCCAAACGAAGCGATGCGCGTCATACCGGGCCGACCACGACCCTCAGACCCCCCATGAGGAGAGGCCTCGACGCTTGCTGGAACGGCTACGGGCTACGCCCTACGCCATTCCAGCAAGCGTCGATTCTCACCTTGATTGTCGCTGCGTTCTCATCCTGATTGTCGCGCGGCAATCCGCGCCATCGAGACGAACAGCAGCGGCAGCGCGATCATCATCACCATCGACCACACCGTCCAGAATGACGACCGCTCTTCAGTTCCGCACAGTTCAGACAACAGGATTGAAAGCGGGCGGCGCAACACAAAGGCGGCCAGCCCCGCTAGCGCCAGCGTCACAGCATAGGTGAGCAGCAGGGCGGCAATCGGGATCAACATGGCTTGGCTCCTTTCACGAGGGCGGTCGAGATGACCGCGTCGTGCCACGTGCCTCGCAATTGGCATGCCAATTGCGGAGACTGCCGGAAAACCAAGGTTCCGGACTGCGAACGGCCACCTGAATGTTAACGACGTGAACGGAAACGAGTGATATGCTGTCAACGATGGATACAGCACTTGGCATTATGGTCTTTATTGGCGCGCTGGGCTTGACTGCACTGGCCAGCTCTTTGCTGGCAGGCTTTGTCGCGGCAAAGGCGCGGGGCCTTCCGGGCGCGTGGACCTTGGTTGTATTCCTGTGCGGGGTTGCACTGTGGAGTTTGGCCATGGCCGCGCCCGCGATGCTGGGCGCAAAGGCGGCCTCCTTCACGCTGACGGTGATCGCGCTGTCACCGTTGCCCGCGGCGGCCTTCGTGCATCTCGTCTTTGCCTTTGCGCTGTGCGGTTCGCTTCGTCCGGTCGCTTGGGCAAGCTATTGCGTGGCCAGTGTGGCCGCGCTTGCAGGCATCTTGCTAGGCGTGGGGCGGATCATGCCTTGGCATGGCTTTGCCGGAGCCTTTGCGCCCTCGTTGGTGGGCTGGGGCGTGTTGGCTGTTGCGGCGGCACTGTCGGTGGCGGGGCATCTGCGGCTGTTCCAAACATGGCACCAGCAGAGCGGATTACATCGCGATCAAGCAGGCGCCGTATTCGTTTCCAGCGGGATTGGCCTACTCGCGCTCACGGGGTTTGCCTTCCCCGCGTTAGGGATTGAGGTCTATCCTTGGCCGGTACTCGCGCTGCCGCTCTATTCGGTGGCGCTGGTTTATGCGGTGCTGCGGCATCGTTTCATGGCGGCGGACATCTGGGCACGCCGGGGCTTGGTGTGGATACTGCTCCTGGCGGGCGCGGGTGGTGCATCCGCGCTGATCGCCACTTTGCCACTTGCGCTGGCCGGGCGGCCAGAGGGCTTTGTGGCAACATGGGCGGCCTTGGCGGGCACAATGGCTCTTGGACTCTTGGTAATGGCGCCGCTCAAGCGTCTCGCCGACAGGCTGGTGTTCCCCGGGGCAAGGCTAGATGTGGAACCGTGGCGTGATGCTTTGGCGCAGGCCGCAGACGAGCGGGCGCTGAGCGAACTGGCTAACGCCATGCTGCGCCAGCACCTAGACCTTGGCGCAGATGGGCCGGGATTGGCGGTTGTGGGCGAGGCCGTGACGTTGATTGGATGGGAGGATGCCCCCACAGCCCTGCGTCATACCGCCGCCCGCATCGCCGCGCTGGTCGAGGAAGCAGCCCGCCGCCTCGTTAGCGCTCACCGCATTGTGGAGGCCGAACGCGAAGCAAGGCTGGCGGAACTGGGTGCGCTGGCTGCGACAATTGCCCATGATCTACGTAACCCGCTGGGCATTGTGCAAATGGCAGCCACCGGCGCCCCGCCCGAGGTGCGCGCCGAGATTGGGGAGCAGGTGGGGCGCATGAACGCGCTGGTCACCGACATTCTTGATTATGCTCGGGCTTGGACGATCGCGCCGCGCCCCATCGAACTGGCGTCTTATCTGGCCGGATTCGGCGTACCTTTGGAGGTGCCCGAAGGCTTGATGCTCAATGCCGATCCCGCAGCCTTGCGCCGCGCCTTGGCCAATCTGGTAGACAATGCCAAGGCGATGGGCGGCGATTGTACGATCATTGCCCATGGCCGCTCCGTCGACATTTGCGACGATGGCCCCGGCATTGCGCCCGAAATCGCAGATAGCCTGTTCAAACCCTTCGTCTCGCGCCGTCCAGGCGGCACTGGCCTTGGCCTTGCGATCGTCCGCCGTATTATGGAGGCGCATGGTGGTGCGGCCACCCTTGCGCAGCGCGAGGGTTGGACAACCTGTTTCCGCCTGACTTTTGGGGAAAACCCATGATCCTTCTGGCCGATGATGAACCCGCCTTTCAGCGCCTGACTGCCGACTGGCTGCGGGCGCAAGGCCATGAGGTGATCGCAGTAGGCGATGGTGATGCCGCCTATGCTGCCTTTTTGAAGCACAGGCCGAGTGTCGTGCTACTCGACCTTGCCATGCCGCCGCATCATGATCCGCAAGGAGGGATCGCTCTGATTTCCGCGTTTACTCCTGCGCCGGTGGTGGTGATGACTGGTCACGCTGATCAGGCACTGGCGATGCAGGCGATCGAGGCGGGGGCGTGGGATTTCCTCGCCAAGCCGGTCGATCCCGACCTGCTCAAGATCGTCGTCGCCCGGGCGGTGGAACGGGCAAAGCTGGCGCAAGAACTGGCCGCGCTTCGCGCCCGCGATGAGGCCAGCGAGGACATGGGCCTGATTGGGCAGTCCCCGCCGATGGTTGCATTACGTGCGCTGATACGCCGGGTAGGCCCCACCGTTCTGCCAGTTATGGTACTGGGGCCCAGTGGCTCGGGCAAGGAACTCGTCGCACGTGCTGTCCACGCCACTTCGCCACGGGCCAAGGGGCCCTTGGTGCCGGTGCACTGCGGAGCAGTTCCGGCAGACTTGTTGGAAAGCGAACTCTTTGGGCATCTCAAGGGGAGCTTCACGGGCGCCCATGCAGACCGCGCAGGGCTGGTCGAGACGGCGCATGGCGGAACGCTGTTTCTCGACGAGATCGGCGAAATGCCGCCTGCCATGCAGGTCAAACTGCTACGTTTCCTCGCCGATGGCACCTATCAGCCAGTAGGGGCTCGGGAGATGCGCCATGCCGATGTGCGCATAGTTGCCGCCACCCACCGCGACTTGAGTGCTGCCGTAGCGGAAGGGTCGTTCCGGGAGGACCTCTATTATCGATTGAAAGGTGTGGTGCTCGCCACGCCAAGCCTGGACGATAGGAATGCGGATAAGACGCTGTTGGCGCAAATATTCCTAAGGCGCGTTTCAGATCGGACGCGATTTGCACCCGAAGCGTTGGCGTGGATCGCCCAACGGCCCTGGCCTGGTAACGTGCGAGAGTTGCGCGCAGCGGTCGAATGCGCGGCGGCGCTGACAGAAGGGGCTGTGATCAGCGTGCAGGATATGGTCTTTGCCACCGGATCAAGCGAACCGTTTAATGCGCTGCCCCAGCCGCAGACGCTCGAAGAGGAAGTTGCAGCTCTGGAGCGCAGGCGCATTGTGGAAGCGTTGGAGCGAACGGGCCACAACCACACTCATAGCGCGCGCGAACTTGGCTTATCGCGCGTAGGGCTGCTGAAGAAGATGGATCGGATGGGATTGCGGTGATTGCTGCCGACCTTGGTCGATCTATGTACCCCTTCCTTCACTTTTACAGCGGCAGGCTACTCGCTAACCGATAGGCAATGTCTGTTTGAAGCGGACGTTCGTGCTGGCTGATCTGAGCGACCGAGTCTGGTCGAAAGGAGCGTCGCGCCATTTCTCCCTCTTTGAGCCGGAAGACGTTCTTCAGATGGCCATTCTGGCCATTGGAGAATGATCATGGAGATGCATCAAACCGAGCCCGCTGCCACCAAGCGCCAAGTCTGGAATGCGGGGAGGACAGTCGGCGCGAAGCGCGCGCTGAAACCAAAGCAAATATGGGAGATCCGATTTTACCTCAATCAGCGCCGCCGCTTGCGAGATCGGGCGTTGTTCGACTTGGCGATCGACAGCAAACTTCGGGGCTGCGATTTGGTGCAGATGAAGATCGGCGACATCGTCAGCGGTGGACAGGTCCGAACGCGTGCGATTGTCATGCAGCAGAAAACAGGTCGACCCGTTCAGTTCGAACTGCTCCCCGACGCTCGGGCTAGCCTGCTGGCCTGGCTCGACCGCCGGGGCGGCACAGTCGATGACTATGTCTTTCCCAGTCGGGTTGACCATAACGGGCATCTTAGCACCCGTCAGTACGCCCGGCTCGTCGATGAATGGGTGACAGGGGTCGGTCTGATGCGAAGCGACTATGGTACGCACTCACTTCGGCGAACGAAGGCATCGATCATCTACAGGGCAACCGGCAACCTTCGCGCCGTCCAGATCCTTCTCGGGCATAGCAAGATCGAGAATACGGTGCGCTATCTTGGGATTGACGTAGAAGACGCGCTTGCCCTTGCCGAGAATACCGAAATTTGACCCATTGGCCCCTCGCCGTCGGCGAGGGGCCTACGTCGCGGCGGCTGGGACTTGCCCGTCATTCCTAAGGCCGGTCGCGAATGTCCGTTTCCGACGATTGCAGTCCTTCCGCTTCGAAGAATATGCCAATACGACAGAAACCATCCTGGTTCCTGTCGGAAAACACCTGTTTATCGCACATCGCTGACCGCAATTTGCGATTGATGAGAGCGTTAGCGTCTGAAGCGGTGTGTCAGCCGGTTTCGTCGGTCTGCCTTTGCCACTCCGCCAGAATTATTCGCTATCTGACTCCCAAGGGCTTTCTCAATGCCCGCCACTCATGTCGATCGGGCCCTTCGGCTTTGGCGCGAACCAGATGATCGCTGCGGCGAAAGCGAAGCATATCGCGATAGCGGCGAACATGTTGAGGGTCGCTAGCATCGTACTCTGACTTTCGACCATCCCGGTCAGCATGGCTGTCGCGCTTCCATGCGACATGCCTTGTGCCGTCATCGCGTCGAGCGTGGCTTGCCCTTGCGACATCGCACCGGCCAGCTCGGTCTGATTTTCCCGCGCTGCGCCGCCCCACCCGGTCTGCACCAGCGAGGCCGCGAAGGCGCCTCCCACCGTGCGCATGAAGTTGGAGATGCCGGCGGCATCGGCCTGCTCGTCAGGGTCGACGGTGGCCATGCACAGACCCGTGACCGGGATGAAGAACATCATCAGGAACGGCCCAGTCGCGAGCATCGGCCAAGCCATCTGCGCGAAGGTCATGTCCGGCGTGAAACCCATACGCCATACCGATATCAGACCAAGCCCGAGGATTCCGACTGAAACAATCAGCCGCGCATCCATCTTTTCGGCGAACTGCCCGATCACGGGTGAGCTGAGGACCGCCAGGATGCCCATGATGCCGGTGGCATAGCCCGCCCACGTCGCTGTGTAGCCCATATTCTGCTGGAGCCAGAGCGGGATCAGCACGACCGTCGCGAAGAAGGCGCCGAATGCTACTGAATAGGTAAGCGAAGCGGCCACGAACCCGCGGTGACGGAAGACACGTAGGTTCACGATCGGATGCCTCTCGGTCAGTTCCCAGATCAGGAAAGCGACGAACCCGATCGCGGCGATGATCGCCAGCGCGCGAATCTCATTGGCGGCAAACCAGTCATGGTTGCGGCCTTCGTCGAGCATGATTTGCAGCGCTCCGACCCAGATGATCATCAGGATGAGGCCGATCACATCGATCCTTGCCTTGACGATTTCCTCGATCTGGCCCCGGAACAGATAGAGCAACCCTATTCCCCCGGCCATGGCGACCGGCACATTGATGAAGAATATCCACTCCCACCCGACATTGTCGGAGATGGTGCCGCCCAGAATAGGCCCCGCGATCGGGGCAACCGTGGTCGTCATCGCCCAGATGATCATCGCCACCGACGCCTTCTCGGGCGGAAAGATGCGCAGCAGCAGCGTCATCGAAAGCGGTATGATCGTGCCGCCGGCCAACCCCAGCAGCACGCGCGCCCCGATCAGCATGCCAAGCGTGCTGGACAGGCCGCATAGAAGCGAGAGAATTCCGAACAGGAGATAGGAGGTTATGAAGACCCGCTGCCCGCCAAAGCGACGCGAAAGCCATCCGGTGAGCGGTACGGTTATCGCTTCCGCAACCGCGTAGGAGGTGATCACCCAGGTCGCCTCCGACACGGATACGCCGAGCGAGCCCGCAATATGCGGGATCGAGACATTGGCAATGGTCGTATCCAGCACGACCAGGAAGTTGCCCATGCCGATCAAAATCGCGGCAAGGATAAGCTTGCCACCCGTCAAGGGTTGAACTGCGGTGACTCCAGATTCTGCAGCAGCGTCGGCCATGGCTCAGTCCACGATCAATTGGAGACGTCGATGTCGGCTGTCATCGACAGCCCGACCCGCAACGGATGTTCGGTGAGCTGCCGGGGATCGAGCCTGATCCTGACCGGGAGGCGCTGGACCACCTTGATCCAGTTGCCGGTGGCGTTTTGGGCAGGTACGACCGCGAAGGCCGATCCCGTTCCGCCGGAAAAGCCCACGACCGTGCCACGATATTCGACATCGCTGCCGTAGAGATCGGAGGTGAGCGTCACGGGCTGACCGCGCTTCACCTTCCTGAGCTGCCCTTCCTTGAAATTGGCATCCACATAGACCGCGTTCACAGGGACCACGACCATCAGGCTCGCTCCGGCCTGCACGCGTTGGCCGACCTGGACCTGGCGGCGGGACACCACACCATCGACCGGGGCGCGGATGACGGTACGATCGAGATCGACGCGCGCCTGGTCGCGTGCGGCGCGTGCGGCAAGGACCTCCGGATTATCCTCCGGCGCTGCCCGGTCGATCAGCGCGCGATTGGCGTCACGGCTGCCGATCGCGGCGGTGCGGTTCGCGGTCGCCTGAGCGCGCCCGGCGTCAGCATCCTTGAGCCGCGCGAGCGCCGTGCTGTAAGCATTGCGAGCGCTCGTCAATTCATCGCCGGAGACCGAGCCGGAAGCAGCAAGCGCTTCCCGACGATCAAGATCGATCCTTGCTCGCGACAGATCGCCCCTGGCGACAGCAAGCTGGGCGTCTGCCCGTGTCTCGTCTGCGGCGCGCGCCGCGACCTGGGCACCGAGACCGCTGTCGGTCGCGACAAGACCGCGTATCCGCCGCTCGGTGGTCGCCAACTCCGCCTCTGCGCGCGCCAGCGTCAGTCTGGCATCGGTGTCGTCGAGCCTGACCAATATATCGCCGCGCTTGACCGGCAGCGCATCGTCCACGAGCACATCATGGACGGGTCCGCTGATCAGCGGCGTGACCTGCGCCACATTGGCGCCGACATAGGCATTGTCGGTTTCGACATGGCGTGAAGCAATCAAGACGTCATAAGCAAGATAGCCACCTCCAAGAATGGCGACTGTCGCTCCAAGGCCGATAAACAGCTTCTTGCGCTTCGCGTTCTGCGGACCGGCGGGCGGTTCCTCGGTGTAGGTGAGTTCGTTCATCGAAAGGGTTCCTCTTCAGGATCGAAAACCGCCGCCCAGCGCGCGCGCGAGCGCGACATCGAGGGCGAAAGCGCGGGCCTGCAGCGTTGCGACGGTGCGGCGGGTGGAAATGAGCGCGTCTTCCGCCACGAGTACGTCCAGCGAAGTGGCAAGACCGCCGCGATAGCGGTTGTTGGCGACCGCCCAGGCCGCACTTGCAGCGCGCTCGGCATCGCGGGCTCGGTCGAGCCGCTGGCCAAGCGCGCGTTCGCTGGCGGCGGCATCGGCGATTTCGCGCAGCGCCTGTATAAGCGCACCGTCATATTGTGCGACGGCCTCGCGATAGTCGGCTTCCGAGGCTCGGTAGCGGCCGCGCAGGCTTCCGCCGTCAAAGATCGGCAGGCTTATCGCAGGGCCGACTGTTCCGAACTCGGAGCCGGACTTGAACACATTGTCCAGGCCCAGCGCCTGCAATCCGATCAGTCCGGCTAGATTGATATTGGGGTAGAAGGCTGCACGCGCTTCCTTGATCCGGCTCGCGGCCGCTTCGCTGCGCAACCGTGCGGCGATGATGTCAGGACGACGGCCGATCAGTTCGGCGGGCAGATTGGCGGGCAGGCCGAAGTCCTCGCGGGCGATTGGAGCAGGCCGCGTGATGGTAAGGCCGCGATCCGGCCCAGCGCCGAGCAGCACTGCGATGCGATTGCGCGCCAGAACAAGCGCTTCGTCGAGCGCGGCCAATTCGCCCTGCGAGGTCGCCAATGCTGACCGGGCGCGTTCGACAGCGCCCGCGTTTTCGAGCCCTTCCGCCTTGCGGCCTTCCATCAGTTCGAGCGTACGCCCACGCACCTCGACAGCGCGCGCAGCGGCATCGCGCTCGGCATGGAGAGATCCCAGGTCCGCATAAGCGGCGGCGATTCCGGCAGACACGGCCAGTCGCGCTGCAGCCGCCTCCGCTCCGGCAGCCGCCGCACTTGACCGCGCCGCGCCTAGTGCTGCCCGGTTCTTGCCCCAGAAATCCAGCTCCCAATCTAGCCGGAGTGTTGCAACACCATAGTCGGGCCAGCCCTGGGGCGCGAATTCGCGCGGGAAGAGATAGTTGTAGCTCTGCTTGGTCGCACCGGCTTCAGCATTCGCATTGAGCGAGGGCAGCAGGCGGCTGCGGGTCTCCCCGACCAGCGCCTGGGCGCGGGCGAACCGGGCCTCGGCGACGCGCAAATCGGTGGCGCCCACCAGTCCTTCCGCAATCAGCCCCGAAAGCTGAGCGTCGCCAAAATCCTCCCACCAGTGATCTGACGGCCAGGCAGCGTCCGGCGCGGCAAAGCTGTTCACGCTAGCTATGCTCTCAACGGCTGCTCGCGCAGGCAATGCGCTTTTCTGTGGCAGGGTTGCGCAACCGCCCAGCAGGAGCGCGGCGGTGAGTACCGCCATTCCCCCGCGCTTTTTCACAAGCGACTCCATACCGAACTCCAAAACCATACAGTTCGGTCATTTATGAGCAGGCCCTTGTGCCTGTCAATCTAAAACCGTACATGGTGGTTCAAGAAAGGAGTGATGCGAATGCGAGTGAAAACTGACGCACGGCGTAACGCGATTTTGGCAGCGGCGACGGACATATTCCGCGAGGTTGGTTACGCGCGCGCAAGCATGGCGATGATCTCGGCGCGGCTCGGTGGATCGAAGGGCACGCTATATGGATATTTCAAATCCAAGGAGGAGTTGTTCGGCGCGGCGATGATGGAGGTTATGGAGGGGCAGGCGGCAGACGCGGTGCGCCTCCTTGATGCATCTGAACCCGATATCGCCCTCGTCCTGCGCCGGTTCGGGATGGCTTATCTGGCCTTGCTGACATCTGCTGATGCGGTAGCGATCATGAGGACGGCGATTGCCGAGGGCGCAAACTCGAAGCTGGGAAAGAGCCTCTACGACGCGGGTTGCGGAGGCACATGGGCTGAAGTGAAGACCTATCTCACTCAGTTGCAGACAAGCGGGGCAATCCGTGGTGCTGATAATCGGTTCGTGGCAGCTCACCTCAAGGGTTTGCTCGAAGCGGGGATCATCGAACCGCCGTTGTACGGAGCGGAGCCATGGTTCGACACCGAGCAATCGGTTGCCTTTGCAGTAGATGCGTTTCTCCGTGCCTATGCGATCTAGCTTGATCGAAAAGGAGCGCCCCCACTGCTTAGCTATGACGGCAAACACATGTTTCTCGCGGCTATGCCGATTGCCTTGCCATATCACATCTGTCGGCTCGGAGAGCCATGCGACAAACCCTGTCGCTTTGCTGCGATGTACAACAATGCAAGTTTTAGGGTTTGTCGACACGCGCGATTTTGCCGTCCATCCGACATCAGAGAACCTCGGAGTCGTCTGCCGCTGGGAAGTTCGCCCTCTCCTTCCACACCGCAAAAGAGCTCGCGCCATGCTGCCGGACTGCTCAATGGAACGGGAATGGAAGGTTTCGGCAGGAGCGGTCATTCACCGCTGGGCGGGGAATGGCTTAAGTTGGTCGGCAGCCGACAATGCTCAAATTGGTTTGCATGAGTTTGACGGTCTCACCGCTTCTCGCGGAAGTCCCAGAGCGGAATGCCCATCTTGCGCGCCTTGTCAGCCAAATTGTCTTGGATGCCGGTGCCCGGAAATACGACCAGACCTACTGGCAGAGCTTCGAGCATACGGTCGTTGCGCTTGAACGGAGCGGCCTTCTTGTGTCGGTTCCAGTCAGGCCGGAAGGCGACTTGTGGAACTCGGCGCGTATCGGCCCAGCAAGCGGCGGCGCGTTCGGCACCGGTGGGCGTTGCTCCATGCAACAGGACCATGTCGGCATGACGCCCATGAACCCGGTCGAGGACATCCCAGATGGCCGAGTGATCGTTGCAGTCGGGGCCACCGGTGAAGCCGATACGGGTGCCTTCGGGCAGCAGCACGCGGGCATTTTCTCTGGCGCGTTTGTCGAGAAAGTCGCGGCTGTCGATGATGGCTGAGGTCATGGCCTTGCGGTTGACGCGGGATCCGGTGCGGGGCGTCCAGGCCTTGCGGGCGTGAATGCGGAATTGATCGGCGGCGGCTTCGCGGAAGAATTCCATCGTATCGCGGCGTTCGATGAGCGAGATGCCTTCGGCAATTTGGCGCTCAAGTTCGACCGAGCGCACTTCGCTGCCATCCTGTTCGCGCTGAAGGCGTTTTTGCGCCTGTTCATTGTCGTCAAGATCGCGTTCGACCCGCTCGCCGGCGCGGTGGAAGATGTTGACGAGGTTCCAGAGCAGGTCTTCGAGATCGGGTTCAACGCGGGTGTCGATCAAAGCCGAGACAAGCCCGTCGAACATGTCGGCGACCGCGCCACCGGCGAGGCGGGCATCGGGGAGCGGCCTGCCATCAGGTTCGTCTTCGAAGGGGCGATAGCCGTAGAGTTGCATTTCCTGAAGGAGATAGGCGGTTGAGCCGAGTTCGGGGGTGGTGTCTTCAAGGGGAAGGTCTGGGGCGCTTGCCATGATGGTCTCCGTGTCCTGAGCCGCGCCTCTCGCGGCTTTCGTGGCGACGACCAGCGGCGGCGGGCATGGGCCTGCACCGCGCGGAACCGCGCGGCCGGAGCGTCAGCAGAGGATGGCGAAGCAAGGCTATTTTGTTTCGCGATGCAAAGGGGCGCAGCCCCGGCGGAAAATAGCCGCAGCGTAGCCATTGCGGTGCCCGTGTCCGCTGCCGCAGTCGCCCCCTCCCGAAGGCCGAGGGCGTGGCGACCTTCAAGGACCGGGAGAGGTGGCCATGCGTCCCACTTCGCCGGAAAATCCCCCGCTTACCGGACAGCTTTGCTCATTCTTTGAGAAACTGCACGGCATCGGCGGCGCTGAGCTGCACCCGAATGGCCGCTGCCAGCCGCTCGTGGCCATAGGCGGTAAGGTCGCTGTTGAAATCGTCGAGCCGGGGTTCAAGAGGTATGACCGCAATGCCAAACGGTTCGCAGCGCTCGATCAAGGTCGACAATGCCGTTGCCCCGGCAGGATCATCATCGCGCGCGACATAGAGGCAACGTAGCGCGGCAGGGAACTGGATGGCAGCGAGGTGGGCGGCCGATAGCCCTGCGATCATCGCCATGGATGGCATCACCTGTCGCAGCGACAGCAGGGTTTCGAGGCCTTCACCGGCTACCATGACGCCGTCCGCTTTGCCGAACCGGACGCCCGAGCCGAGCAAGTGCCCCATGGCGCGTCGTGGATATGCGACAGCGGCTTTGTCGTGGGATTGCGGATCAAGCCAAGTGCGGTGAACCCCCGTGATAGTGCCTTCATTGTCGGTGACTGCAGCGATCATGGCGGGCCATGCCTCTCGCGCACCAGGTACATCATCTTCAGCAGGCCGATAGTAGCAGCGCGGATGGAAACGCAGTTGATCAATGCCGGAAAGATCGATGATCGACCGGCGACCAAGATAACGCGCTGCGATGCTGTTCGTGATCGGCTTTGAGGCGGCCCATAGGCGCCGGGCCGCTTCTGGTGTGCCGGTCGGCGCTTTGCGTATGGTAGGGTTTCGGGGTTTGGACTCATCAGGCGGCGGCAGGCTCAGGAATTGGCGGGCTTCGTCGAGCGTCTCGCGCATGGTCCGGTGGGAGCAACTTGCCGCGATAATGTCGAGAAGATCGCCGTGTTCGCCGCTTTGCGCGTCTGTCCATTTGCCTGCGCCTCCCCGGCTCTCGGCTGTTGCAGACAATCGGACGTAGAGACTGCGACCCGGCGAATTGTGAACATCGCCGACCAGCCAGTAGCGGCCTTCTCGGCGACCATTGGACAAGTAACGGCGGCAAACCGCCTCGGCTGAGGCGGCAAGGCGGCGGGCGATATCGGTGGCGGGACTGTCCATGCGGGGCTCCTTCAGGCGGCTTTTCGTGCCGCAATCCGCTGGATCGGAAACCGGTCCAGCAGCTTGGCGAGCACATCCACCCCGACAGCCCCTGTCGGTATGTAGAGCTTGAGTTTCCACGAGACGATCTCGGAGATCAAGCCCATTGCCTTCAATCGCTCGATGCCAAGATCGTTGAAGCCGGTCAGTTCGATCCGCCAGTCATTCATGGCGCGGACGCGAGCGAGTGTCTGATCTTCGGCCAGATGCAATTTGGCATCTCCGGCGCACAGCATCGCCCAAGCATCGGCAGGCACGACGGACGCCGTGTCTTGCTCAATCACCGTGGCGACCCAGGCGGGCGAAACTTTGCGGCCGATGACGCGCTCGCCAGCATCGGTTTGCAGGCGGTAGACGCGGGTCGACTCGTTGGGGAGCCGCCGCCAGATCGGCAGCAGCAGGCCTGAAACCATGTGCAGGGTCGAGGTTTCGAACTCGGGCAAGTCGGCAAGTTCGGCCTGCCAGACTTCGCTGAACCGCTCACGGTCCACCGGCTCCCAATGACTGGTCGCGAACACCTCGGCGAGGATATTGGTCGCCTCCAAAGGCCGAACGAGGCGGATGCGCGGGTGAATGCCCCCATCATCGTCGATCAGACTGCGCGCGCGCAATTTGACTGCCGCGCGTCCGGAGCGGGTGTTGATCACCAGTTCGGCGTCGCGATCCGCTGCCATGGCAAGCGCCCTCTCGAGCACAACCGGCTCGATCCGGTCTTTGCGTTCGATGGTCAGGAGGTGGGTAACCGCACCGGTGCCGGGATGGGTATAGATTGTTTTGCGGTCAGACACTGTGAAGCTTTCGGCGCGCAGGGTTTCGAGGCCCATTTCATAGGTCCCGCTGGCGATTGCACCTTCGACCCGGGCCGTCAGCAGTCCCTCGAAGGCCTCGAACAGGATGTTCTGCATGGAAATGGTGAGCGCCAGCATCCGGTTGAGGAAGGTCGTGATGGGCGGAAGCTCGTCCTTGAGCCCGCCGTCACTGTCGAGCAGCGACAGGCCGGTGGCCGTTTCGAATTGCCCGAGCGAACAGCCATCGATCTTACCGCGCACCAGCAATTGGTAAAGCTGGCGCAGGGCATCGCGGGCATAGTAGGATTCCAGATTATCGCTGGCGCTGAACATGTTCTGGCCGCCGGTTTGCCGCTGGCCGCGCGTGATCGCTCCGAGACTGTCGAGCCTTCGGGCGATCGTCGAGATGAAGCGCTTCTGCGCCTTCACGTCGGTCGATACCGGGCGGAACAGCGGTGGCTGCTTCTGGTTCGTGCGGTTGGTGCGGCCAAAGCCCTGGATGGCGGTGTCGGCCTTCCAGCCTGCTTCGAGCAGGTAGTGGACGCGGCGGCGCTGGTTCTTCACGCCCCGGTCGGCATGATAGGATCGCCCCGTGCCGCCAGCCTCGGAGAAGACGAGGATGTGCTTCTTGTCATCCATGAACGCATGGGTTTCAGCAATATTGGCTGAAGCGGGCCGGTTTTCGACAGCAAAGCGGACTGAACCATCGCTGTTGGCGCGGGGCACAATGCGACGGGAACGTCCGGTCACCTCGGCAACCGCATCGCTGCCGAAATGCTGGACAATCTGGTCAAGCGCGCCGGGCACAGGCGGCAAAGCCGCAAGCCGCTCGAGCATTGCATCACGGGCACGGCAGGCTTCGCGATTGAGGATGGGGTTGCCATCCGCGTCGAATGCGGGCCGCGACGCGAGATTGCCCTCGCTGTCGGTGAACGGCTCATAGAGCTGCACAGGAAAACTGTGCGCGAGATAGTCGAGCACATATTCACGCGGCGTGATGTCCACGGAAACGTCATCCCATTCGTCGGTCGGGATTTCGGCAAGACGGCGTTCCTGCAGGGCTTCGCCCGTCGATACGATTTGCACGACACAGGCCTGACTGGCCTCAAGATCGCGCTGCATCGCCTGAATGGTGCATGGCGTCTGCATTGCGGTGATCAGGTGGTTGAAGAAACGCTGCTTGGCGCTTTCGAACGCTGATCGCGCTGCCGACCGGGCCTGTGCGTTCAAGGTCCCATGGGATGCACTGGTGACGCCCGATGCTTCGAGCGCCGCATCGAGATGGGCGTGAATGACCTGAAATGCCCCGGCATAGGAATCGTAAATCCGCACTTGCTCAGGGGTCAGCTGGTGCTCGAGCAGGTCATATTCGACGCCGTCGAATGACAATGAGCGGGCAGCATAGAGCCCGAGTGCTTTCAGATCGCGGGCCAGAACTTCCATGGCTGCGACGCCGCCATCCTCAATCGCGGCTACGAAGTCGGCGCGTGAGGCGAAAGGGAAGTCTTCGCCGCCCCACAGGCCGAGCCGCTGGGCGTAGGCCAGGTTCTGTACCGTCGTTGCACCAGTGGCCGAGACATAGACGATGCGGGCACTGGGCAGGGCATGTTGCAGCCGCAGGCCTGCCCGTCCCTGCTGCGAAGCCGAGACATCGCCGCGCATGCCCTTTCCGCCTGCGGCATTGGCCATGGCGTGCGCCTCGTCAAAGATGATGACACCGTCAAAGTCACGGCCAAGCCACTCGACGACCTGCTGGACCCGGCTCGCCTTGGCGCCCCGCTCCTGCGAACGCAGGGTCGCATAGGTCGTGAACAAGATGCCTTCCGTCAGCTTGATGGGTGAACCCTGCCGGTAGCGTGACAACGGCGTCACCAGCAGACGTTCCTGCCCCAAAGCCGACCAGTCGCGCTGAGCATCCTCTAGCAGGCGGTCCGATACCGAAACCCAGAGCGAACGACGGCGGCCTTTGAGCCAGTTGTCGAGAATGATGCCTGCGACCTGGCGGCCTTTGCCCGCGCCCGTGCCGTCACCCAGAAACCAGCCGCGGCGAAAGCGGACGGCAGCATCGCTTTCTTCAGCCGCCGCCGAGACGAGATCCCATGTCTCGTCAACGGCCCAGGACCCTGCCAGATGCCCGGAATGGGCCTCGCCAGCGTAGATTACGGATTCCAGCTGCGCGCCTGACAACACGCCGTTACGCAACAGGTGCTCGGGCAAATGCGGGCGATAGGTTGGTTTCGGCGGCGCCACCGAGGCCATTGACGCCGATTGAACCAGCGGCGTCGGGTGCGGCAATGCGCCGGGAATGACGACCGATTGAAGTCCATATCGTTCGTAGATGCTGTCACCGAGTTGCTCCTCGGGCGGAGCCCAGGCAGCAGTCGAATAAGTGAGTTCCGGCGCATCGGCATCGACCAGGGGATTGATCGGGGCAGTCCGAGCAACCGCGCGGTTCACGGGCGGCGAAGAAGCGCAGTGCAGTCCTGCGCCGGGCATTGGTGACATCGGTCCGCGCGGCGGCACCTGCGTTTCGACCCATTTGAGCAAGGTCGCGGTATCAGGAGCGGTCCCTGCACTGGGAATGAAAGTCGTGGGATCGGAAGCCGGCAGCTTGTCGATCACCGTCAATCGCGTGTCGATCGTCGTGCCGTGCTTGCGATAGACCTTGCCGTCGATGGCGGCCGTAAAGACCACACGTCCGGTCCCCTGCAACCGGATGAAAGCATCGCGCCATGCTGGAGCATCAGGAGAACAGCCAGCGCCGGTAATGACCACCAGCCGGCCCCCATTCGCGAGCCGGGCCAGGGCGGAAGCGATGTGACGAAGCGCGGCGTCCTTCATCGTCCGCTCAACATGCGCGACAGCCGAAAATGGCGGGTTCATGAGGATAACGCTCGGGCGTGCCGAAATGGGCAAGCGATCATCAATCGAGGCGGCGTCATGTCTGCTGACGGCCACGCCTGAGAACAAGTACGACAGCAGCGCAGCCCGGCCTTCAGCGAGTTCATTGAGCACGAGCTGTGCACCGGCCAGTTCGGACTGAATCGCCAACATGCCCGTGCCAGCAGAAGGTTCGAGCACAGTTTCGCCTGCGCCAATCGAAGCAGCGACAACGGCCACGAACGATAGGCCCGCAGGCGTCGAATATTGTTGCAAGGCCTGGCTGGTTTCAGAGCGCCGGGTGTGGGTCGGCATGAGAGCTGATACCCGCTCAATCAGCGCAAGGGAGCGAGATCGAGAGCCACCGCGTGAGAAGATTGCCGGGCCAAAGCGGCGCAGGAAAAGGATTTGTGCAACCTCACAGGCATCGTAGGCGCTCTTCCAATCCCATGCGCCTTCAGCGTCGGTGCCGCCAAAGGCTGTCGTCATTGCATCCCGCAAACAGGCGGATTCAACACACTGCCCGGTTTCGAGCAGGGCTATAAGCGAGGTCGCTGCGGTCAGCAGCGCACGCGCACGCTCATCAAATGCGCAATGCGGGGCGTGCGGCGCAGCGCCGAGCGCTGCGTCCGTAAGGATATGGGCCATTGGTGAGATCTCCGGGAGAGCAGGAAGGGCGGATCACGCCCGGACACTCTCTCTCAAACCCGGGCGGTTCGCCCGCTCCAGGCAAAGCTCTGCCTCGAAGTTTGCCATTCTTCTGTCGACCTGCCAGCAGCCACTCAAGGTTTACCGATACGGGCCACGACAGCTATGCATTTTGCAATTTGTGGACAGGTGCATCTATCCAATTGAATTGTGAACATTCTCCGGCAGGGCTTCTCCAGTCAAATAGAGCCAGATCTCCCTGACTATGTTGGTCAACGTTGTTGCAGTTGTGCCCTGAGCCTGTGCAGCCGCAAGCGTCTGGTACATAACTTCGGGAATTTTCTGCGCGTCGCTGCTTGGCGAGATTCCGAACGGTTCGCAGGCAACGGCGAGGCAGGCTTCCATAAGCTCTTTGCTAAGTTCCGCTTTCAAAGTTGCTTCGAGGTTCACTTCAAAGTGGGCGAAGCCGCTGCCAATTGTTGTCTGCATAGGAGCTATAAGACCAGCAGCTTCTGGCTGGCAGAGGCGGAGAATGGCTAAATCTTTTTGTTCGGAATGATCTTTGGTTCCGATGTCACAGTCCCACAGAACGAAGGTCGGAATACCAAGCTCGCGAAATATGATTAGCGGCCGGTCAATGTTGCTCTTGCCCTCCGCCGAGAGGATCGCGACTCCCGCAGACTCGAAGCTCACACCCAGCATCCGGGCCGCCGCCGTCAACGCTGCTTTGTCGCTGCGCCCTTCCACTAGAACGACGCCGTTTGCGAAAAAACCTTCAGCTAACTCAATGCCAAGAATGTGTAGACGAGGGACAAGGGTTTCTGCGGTAAACGTGCCTGCGGGTTTGCTCCAGCCAGCTCCGAGTTTGTCGGCTACGGCAGCCAAATCAAGTGCGCGCATTTCGCAGTGCTTATAATCACTGCCTTCGCACGCGATTCTGCGGGCAAGCCTAATTTCGTCCGCTTTCGAAAGAGAAACGAACATTGGCGAATGTGACGCAAAAACCACCTGTGTAGGGCCTTCTTGGCCTGGAAGGCTGCCGGAGCTTAGTCCGCGAAGAACATCTGCAAAATGCCTTTGCTTGGTTGGGTGCTGGTAAAGCTCCGGCTCTTCGATTGCCAATATGAGATTTGGGATTTCTGGAGCTGCTAGAGAAGCTTCGTCCACATCCGGCGCTGCTTCTGTAGAAATTTCAGATGGTTGAGCGGTGGCAGTCCGCGCAAGGTACTGGAGTAAGGTGATAATGAAGGCCCGCTGTAGACCATGGCCTTGCCGGTCCACTGGCCCGCCGAAACCGTCGTCGCTTAGCGATACGTCGGCTAGCGGTAGAGGAACCGGAAATTCATCCAGGGCGCGCCACGCAAGATCAACCGCCGCGTCGCGATACAGGCCTTTGATGTCGGTGGTGAGTCGGGCTGCAAGCTGACCCAGTTCCGGCATGTTCTCAGGTGAAACTAGCGCTTGATATCTGGCGCTCATTTCCTGTTTGAAATCTTGAATGTCTTTGCGTTGCAGGATGGCGCCTTTGACGACCAACTCAAGAAGTCGCGCTATTGGACTACCTTTTCCATCGGCAGCATCATTTGCAGCTTCGCGGACAGCGGGAATGAACACAAAAGTTGTGAACTTCTGCAACGCTCCGCGGCTTGCATTCTGAAAGCCGAAAAACTGGCCATCGTCTCGGCAAAGTACTAGCTGCCCTGGGTTCTCCGCTTCCCAAGCGAGCAAAGCGGTATCGACTGCAGTCGCGCTCGATGCATTTGGGAGGCCTGCATAGGCAGGGGTGCCTTCTTTTAACTGTTTATACGCCTCACGCTTTGGGTTTGCGGCTGTTTGTGCGCGTATCGGCGCAAAATCAGGATTCTGAAGAACTGATCCATAGTATCGGCCGCTCGATGTAGAGTTATCGAATATCCGGGTGACGACAAGGCGACCTTCACGGACCCGGCTTTCGAAGGTTTCCCTAGCCGCAGGGCTTAGGCCATCGAATGTGAGCTCAATTTCGACGGGAATTGTTTGGTCACGGCCATAAAAATCGTCAGGATCGAGCGACTTTGTAGTCGAATAAAATTTCTCGAGTGCCTTAAGCAGGCTGGATTTTCCTGCCCCATTTCCGCCAATCAGCGCGGTATGCGCACCGATTTGTACAGTCACGTCGCGCAATGAACGAAAATGGCGTACCGTGACCTGCTTGAGTTGCATTTGATTGCCCACCTATCTTGATGAAAGGTATGTAGAACATGAACCCACAGATAATAAAGGCAATCAATGACATCAGGCCCATATCGTTAATTTACAAAGGGAAAATCCGTGACGTGGAGCCGCACACGTACGGCCAGCTGGAGAACGGGCAGGAAGCACTCTGTGGCTGGCAGACTTCAGGTGGTAGTGGTCAGGATTTCAGACTTTTCCTAGTGAACGAGATATCTTCAGTGGCGATCTCCTCCGATAATTTCTCTGGTCCAAGGCAGGGGTATCGCGAAGGGGATCAGAGATTCATGCGGATTTTCGCAGAACTGTAAGCCAACAGTTTCGCTAGCCTTCAACGCGGCGTGGCTCATTTGCTGATGACGTCAGAGCACGTTTCGATGCCGCGACGGAACAATAACAAACCCATGGCGCCCGGCCGCATATTCTCCGACCCGCACCAGAAATCGTCGCGTTTCGTGGCTTTTCCGATCCCCTCCAACGGTGGCCAGTGCCTCTACCATGCCAGGATGATCGGATGATCGAACAGCGGAAATCACCACCCAGTCCTTTGCGTGGCGGTGGGCAAACTGCTGGCGGTCACGGGTGAAAGATTCTGCCGCTGACAACTCGCGCCCATAGAGTGCCTCCCAAGCATCAGGATACCAATCCCGCAACGCCCTGTCTGCCATCACCTGTTCGCGGTAGGTGAACAGGTCCGGGTAACCTGCGGCGACGAACGCCCATTCGGCGTCTTCTTCATACCAGCCGCCAGATAGTCGCAACGCGGGATTCATCCCCGCATTGCGCACCCGGTCGAGCTTGAAGCCGGCATGACCGGCAGTGGAATGAAAGACGATCCCCTCAGCGTAGATGGTTGCCGATTGAGACATGCCCCAAGGCGTGGAAACGCGCAGGATCGTATCGACGCGACCGAGCGCGTTTCGTTGGCGGACATGCAGCGCGATGTCGGCAATAAAGGCGCGGAAGGAGACTTCATCAGCCACGGCACTTTCGGCGCAATAGACATCTGACCGGGACCATTCGCCAATCGGCCGGTTGAGCTTCCAGCCGGACACGATCGAGAAGCCTTCCTTGAGCGGAATGGCGATATAGGCGAGCCCATCGACCCGTGCGGCCATAAGGCCGTCGCTGGTCGTGCCATGTTCGACGATGATGTCGCTCATGCCGCCCTCCTGAGCTCAGAGGACGGAACGGCCAGATCAGCGCCGGTCACAATCTCGGCGCGCATCCCGGAATAGGGATTGTCTCGCATCCAGGCTTCTGCCGATGCCATGTCGGCTGCGAGGTGGCGCAATTCGTCCTTATCCCGAAACGTGGTCAACACGCGGACTTGACCAGGCTTTGGCGTATCGACGCTCTCGAAGTTGAGCGGGCTGTCGACGCTGTAGGCGCGGCGCACGGTCATGACGATGACGCCCTGAGTGCCGTAGGTTGCCAGATGGAGCATGAAATGCGCCGGCGAACGGTAGTTATCGGCAACCTGGCCGGGGTAGCGTTCAACGAGCCGGCCGGTGCCGTTGTCGTTGTTCCAAGCGGCAAGTTTGCGGCGAAAACGCTCGGGCGGGCGCGGCTCGCCGTTCGAATAGCGGATGAGGCTGCCCAATGGGGCGGTGTCGTAGATGTATTGCGCTGACATTTTCAGGTCTCCTTGAAACGCGAAAGCCCGGCTCAACGGCCGGGCTTCGTGGGACGATTGGACGGGAAATTTCAGGTGGAGGGCGGTGGCTCGCCCAAACGCCCGATTACCTCTTCGATGTAGGACGCGGTCGACATCGAATGGACGTCGTCAGCCGTTATGACGGTCGCCATCCCGCCAAAGCCGTCGGGCCGCATCTTCGTGCAGGTCCACGCTGCGATGATCTGCACATGGTCAAGGTCAGGCGATCGCCGGACAATGTCCTGGAAGATCAGGTCATAGCCGATCATCGAGAAATCGAGCTCGAACTCGTCTTCGCCAAGATCACCCTTGGCGATTTCCGCGCGCACCACGTCAGCGATGCGACTGACCATGCCATTATCCTGACCGAGCAATTCGACCAGCTCAGCGGTCGCGATCCAAGCACTGTCGGCGACATTATCGCTGGCGAAAAAGTAGACCGTTTGGTCATTGCCCTCATGTTCAAACAGTTCGCACAGCAAACGGCGTTCGAGCGGGGTCATCGCCGCGACTGGTATGTCCGGTTGCACGACCGTTGGTGAATAATAGTCAGCCATGGCGTCCTCCGCAGGAGGGCCAGGGAGCACTGGTTTTCCGCATTTGAGGTCTCCTCAAAAAGAGGCGGCCCGGCGCGATGGCCGGGCCTGAGTGAGATAAAAACAGTCGGGATGTTGAACCCGCGCGGTTCGGATCATTCGGCGGCGATCGCGTAAGCCGCCTCGTCATCATCAAGGAACGCGGGTAATTCGGGCCCTTCACGATCAACGTCAGGCGTAGCGCCATGACCACCGTCGGCGTCGGGCGTCCGCAGCGGCTCTGGAAGCCAGTGGGCATCTTCCAGCAGCCGTTCCGCTTCGCGGGCCATGTCGCCTTTTTTCAGGTGATCGATCATGCCAGCGAACTGCTCTCCGCGCGCTTCGGTCACATCGGCAAGGATGCGCGGTTTGGTCACGCTGCGGAAATAGCCATCGACTGTGGGCTTCCAGCCTGCCGCCACGACATCAAGACCAACGGCATGCGCCAGGACATGGCTGTGAGCGATGCGGCGTGCAACGCTGTGCGTCGACACCCGGCCATTGTCGTACTTGGGGACGATCTCGGCCTGCGCGTTCACCGCCAGCGATGTGCAATGGGCGAACAGACTGGCCTGCTCATCGGCGTCGAAGGCCAGAAGCGCGTCCCAAAGCTCCTTGTCGGACTCCGGTAGTCGATCCTCCCAGCGCTTCATGCGCTCGCCGATGGCCCGCGCGGGAGCACTGTCGCGCAGACCTGCAGGTGGATTGGCAAAGGACACCCGGTTCAGCGACAATTGCAGGCAGCTCTCGCGGCTGTAGCTGTAGAAAGTGTCGAGCACGAGCGCGTGCAGCACCGTCGCGAAGGCGGTAGTGGGGCTTTGTGCAAAGGCATCCTGCAACGCGAGTGTGCGCCAGGCGGTCAGGTCGGCAACCAGGCGGTCGGGCAACGGCTTGAGGATGTCGTCGTCAGCATCTTCTTCTTCAGTTCCGGTAGGCGCCGAACCGCTGGCGTTTGGTGCGGTCCCGTTGTGGTTTGCGCCAGGTATTGGCTCGCCCGAAACGGGATCGACCCCGGAGCCATCGTCTTCCCCGCCCACTTCCGCCACCGGTTCGTCTTCGGCTCGGACGTAGCCCCGCTCAATGCAAAGCGAACCATCCGCCTCGATCGTCACAAAGGCACCGGCGATTGCCATTTCGGCAGGATCGAAAACCATGGGCCGGTCGACCAGCTGGCCGATTTCCGTTTCAAGCCCTTCGATCCGCGCATAGACGTCCTGCGGCACGTTGGGGACGTCGGCCCATTCGGTCTCGATCTGCTCGATTTCAGCCTGGAGCGCCGTGAGTCTTGCCTGCTCAGCCTCAGTCATGGGTAATTCTGCGCCAACGATCTCACGGTGTCCGTTGGTCGCATTCCATGGCAGATCGACCGAGGTCACCACCCATTTCCAGCCTTCGGTGCCAATCCGGTTGCCCTCGGCGGCAAGTTTCGCGTCGACCAAGCGGTCGAGCAGTGCGGGATCGGTGAGCCAGCCACCGTCATCGTCCTCGAACAGGTCGCGCATCACGCCGCCGCCTGCTGCGACATAAGCATCGACGGACACGAACCGCACCCGCTTGTCGGCAACCCGGACGCTGTTTTCCGTCAGGCGCTGACGGATGTAGGCGGCGGATTTGTTGAAGCTATGGGTGAGCATTTCCCACACCTGCTCCTGGCGCTCATGATCTTCGGACACGGTGAACGCCATCAACTGGTCCAGCGACATGCCGTCCTCGGCGTAAATGTCGTGGAGTTTGGGCGAGACCGACGCCAGTTTGAGACGCTGGCGGACGACAGCGGGCGTGGTCATGAAATGCGCGGCGATGTCTTCGGCGGCGCTACCCTTGTCGACCATGGCCTGCATGGCCCGGAACTGGTCGAGCGGATGCAACTGTTCCCGGTGCGCGTTTTCGGCATAGCTGTCTTCTTCCGCCGAGACGTCATTGTCCGCCGCCTTGACGATGCAGGGAATGGGAGCAGTGCGCGCCAGGCGCTTCTGTTTCACCAAATGCTCAAGGGCGCGATAGCGTCGGCCACCGGCCGGAACTTCGAAGATGCCGGTCTCCTGACCTTCGGCATCAAGTACCGGGCGCACGTTGAGGCTCTGAAGCAAAGTCCGGCGCGCGATATCCTCGGCAAGCTCGGGGATCGACACGCCGGCCTTCACGCGGCGGACATTGGATTGTGACAGGATCAGATGGTCGAAGGGAATGTCACGCGACGGGCTGAGGGTGATTTTTGCAGGCTGTCTGGCCATGGCAGGTCTCCATGACGGGCCGCCGCGAGACACTCTCTCGGC
>NZ_CAVK010000241.1 GCF_000382885.1 Sphingobium indicum BiD32 | reverse complement strand
GTATAAGAGACAGGCCTTAATCCGTGCGCGCGATGCCGACCAAGCGGTGGAGATTGCCAATGACAGCCAATACGGGCTTTCTGCGGCTATCTTCACACGCGATATCGCAAAGGGGTTGATGCTCGCGAAGAGGATCAAATCAGGCATCTGTCATATCAATGGGCCCACGGTTCATGACGAGCCGCAGATGCCTTTCGGGGGTACCGGAGCGTCTGGCTATGGCCGGTTCGGAGGCAAACAGGGGATCGATAGTTTTACTGAAACTCGCTGGATTACAGTTGAAACCCTGCCAGGACAGTTTCCGATTTAAACCAAGTCTAATCAAACTTACCAGTTGGGAATTAAAACAATGGATTTCACCACATATATAGATGCATTCAATTCCGGGGATTACGTTAATCTCGTGGATCAATGGTTTACGGAGGATGTGGTCTGGGAGGATGGCGGTCAAACGGTGACGGGCCGCGATGAATGGTTGAATTTGTTCCATTTCCTTCGAAATGGTATCCGTGAGATATTTCGGCCTATCACAGGCTTTGATGGCCCGTCGGGTCATTTTCGTGAGATCGACATGGATTTTCATGCACTAAAGTCGCGGCCAGACTTTCCGTTTGGACCGTTGGCGCCAGGCGACATGATGACGGTGAAGTTCTTTCTCATATATGAGTGTGAAGGTAATCGGATTCGTCGCCTGAAAGCAGCGACTTGGCCTGTCAACTATGGAACGAGTAAATTACCGCGCTTGGGCGCTCACGTTACTCAGCGAGCCGCGTTTCAGGCTTTCCAAGCAGCGCTGGCCCATGAGCATGGCGCAAATGCAAGGCAGTATCTTGCCGCTCAATTGCAAATGGGCAGCACCGGTGGGACGCGTTCCAGTTCGCATGAAGACGCGATTGGCTCGCTTAGAGAGGCTGGCGTGGCCACGGCGACGTTGAAGGACGCGAGGGACGATGAACTGTTGCTAGATGCAGGCGGGCGTCTGATGAGACTAGGCCTGCAAAACGGTCTAATATCTCAATTCGAACTGGTTTAATTCGGCGCCGACACGTCCGGCGTCCGGCATAGCGTGAGACATGCCCTCATGTTTGTAAATAAAATCTCCGTTGAGATAAGTTGGGGTGATTGCGATCCCGCCGGGATAGTTTATTATCCCCAGTATTTCCGAATGTTTGACAGCTGCACCGCCGCGATTTTTCGCATGGTGACCGGTATTGACAAGCGCGCTATGATTGAGAGGTTCGGGATTGTTGGTTTTCCGATGGTGGATACCGGAGCCCGTTTTTATATTCCCAGTCGGTTTGGTGAAGAAATTCAGGTGCATACCTCCGTTCCCAAGATTGGCCGTAGTAGTTTTGAGGTGTCACATCGCGTCTTCAGAGGTGAGGATCTGGCGATCGAGGCATTCGAAAAGCGCGTTTGGTCTGCCATCGACCAGGAGAGCGGAAGATTGCGAGGCATTCCATTGCCCCCTGAAATCGTGTCCGCGCTTTCCACTCCCTCCATCCATGAAGGTGTTTCGTCGTGAGCAAGCTGATTATCACCGTTGCTCCTACGGGCGGCATGGCATCCAAGAAGCAGAGTTCGCTTCTTCCCACGCAACCCGATGAAATTGCAGCTTCCGTATACGCATCTTACAAGGAAGGGGCAGCAGTTGCTGCGCTTCACGCTCGTAGGCCGGATGATGGCGCAACTTGTAACGCTGTCTCTTATA
>NZ_CAVK010000242.1 GCF_000382885.1 Sphingobium indicum BiD32 | reverse complement strand
AGCTGGCTGCTGCCGCGTCTGGTGGGGCTGCGCAAGGCGCAGGACATCATCCTGACCAACCGCCGGATCAAGGGGGATGAGGCCGAAGCGATCGGGCTGGTGACCCGGATCGTGGACGATGAGGTGCTCGCCACTGAAGGGTTGAAAGTGGCGACCGCGCTAGCCGATGCACCTGTCGAGGCGCTGGCCGCAAGCCGCGCGCTGCTTGCAGACAGTTTCGAGACCGGATTAGAGACGCAACTGGACCGCGAATTGCGCAGCATGGCGATGGCAGGTGCCGGACGGGAAAGCGAAGAGGGGCTGAGAGCATTGCTCGCAAAGCGCCCCGCCAATTTTAGAGGAGTTTGAGACCATGGCAGAAGCCTATATAGTAGAAGCCGTCCGCACCGCCGGGGGCCGTGCGCGCAAGGGCGGGTTGATCGACGTACATCCCGCGGATCTGGGCGCGACTATCCTCAATGCGCTGGTCGATCGCACCGGGGTCGATCCGGCGGGAATCGAGGATGTGATCGTAGGCTGCGTCAGCCAGGCGGGCGAACAGAGCTTTGCCTTTGGTCGCAATCTGGTGCTGGCGTCGAAACTGCCCGACAGCGTGCCCGCAGTGACGATCGACCGCCAGTGCGGATCATCGCAGCAGGCGCTGCATTTCGCGGCGCAGGCGATCATGTCCGGCACGCAGGATCTGGTGATCGCGGCAGGCGCGGAAAGCATGACGCGCGTGCCGATGGGGTCGAACTATCAACTCCATGCGGCCGCTGGCCTGGGCATCGGGCCATGGCCCAAGAGCATCCAGAACCGCTATGGTGTGGCTGAATTCAGCCAGTTCCACGGTGCTCAGGCGATCGCCAACAAATATGGCTTCACCCGCGAGGATATGGACGCCTACGCCCTCGCCAGCCATGCCAAGGCGGCAGCGGCGATTGACAGCGGCGCGTTCAGGAACGAAATCGTCGGCGTCGAAACTCCCGAAGGCCTGTTCGACACCGATGACGGTGTGCGGCGCGGCGGCACGATGGAGGCGATGGCCAGCGTCAAGACATTGGAGGAAGGCGGCACGATCACCGCAGCCAATGCCAGCCAGATGACCGATGGCGCATCAGGCGTGCTGGTGGCCAGCGAAGCGGCGATCAAGCGCTTCAACCTGAAACCCATTGCCCGCATCGTCAATCTGACCGTGACGGCAGGCGATCCGGTCATCATGCTGGAAGAACCGATCCCGGCAACCCGACGTGCGTTCGAGCGTTCGGGCCTCAGCCTCAACGATATTGATCTGTTCGAGGTCAACGAAGCCTTTGCCGCGATCCCGATGGCCTGGCTAAAGGCGATCGGCGCGGACCCCGCCAAGCTCAACGTCAATGGCGGTGCGATTGCGCTGGGACATCCGCTGGGGGCCAGCGGGACCAAGCTGATGAGCACGCTGATCCACGGGCTGCGCGCGCGCGGCAAGCGTTATGGCTTGCAGACTATGTGCGAGGGCGGCGGCATCGCCAATGTGACGATCGTGGAAGCGCTGTAATGGCGATCAGGACGCGCTTTACCGACCTGTGCGGAATCGAACATCCGATCGTTCAGGGCGGGATGATGTGGGTCGGCCGGGCGGAACTGGCCGCCGCCGTCTCCAACGCCGGTGGCCTTGGCATATTGACCGCGCTGACCCAGCCGACGCCCGACGATCTGCGCCGGGAAATCGAGCGTTGCCGGACGATGACCGACAAGCCGTTCGGGGTGAACCTGACCATCCTGCCATCGGTCAATCCGCCGCCCTATGCGCAATATCGCAAGGCGATCATCGACAGCGGCGTCACGATTGTCGAGACGGCGGGGCACAAGCCGCAGGAGCATGTCGACGATTTCAAGGCGCATGGCGTCATCGTCGTCCATAAATGCACGGCCGTGCGCCACGCTTTGTCCGCGCAGCGGATGGGCGTGGACGCCATCTCGATCGACGGGTTTGAGTGCGCGGGGCATCCGGGCGAGGATGATATTCCCGGCCTGATCCTGATCCCGGCGGCGGCCGATAAGCTGACGATCCCGATGATCGCCAGCGGTGGCTTTGGGGACGGGCGCGGGCTTGCCGCCGCGCTGGCGCTGGGGGCGGATGGCATTAACATGGGGACGCGCTTTTGCGCCACGGTCGAAGCGCCGATCCATGACAATGTGAAACAGTTTCTGGTCGATAATGACGAGCGGGGGACGAACCTCATCTTCCGCAAGTTCCACAATACCGGGCGCGTCGCCAAGAACAGCGTGTCGGATCAGGTGGTCGAAATTTCGCTGCGCGAGGGCGCGGTGTTTCAGGATATCCAGCCGCTGGTGTCGGGGGCCAAGGGCCGGGTCGCGCTGGAGACGGGCGATCTGGACGCGGGGCTGGTCTGGGCCGGGCAGGTGCAGGGTCTGATCCACGACATCCCCACCTGCGACGCGCTGATCAGGCGCATCGTGGGCGATGCCGAAGCGATCATCCGTGGTCGGTTGAGCGACATGCTGAGCGTGGAACTGGTCGCCGCCTGAGCCTCATTGCTCGATCAATATGGCAGCATAGGGTTTAAGGTCGCACAGCGCTGCCCCGTTGACAGCAGCCAGGACGCGACCTGACCCGTCAATGTTGGCGGGCCACGCTATCGCCTCACGCGACAGGTTGAACAGGCAGAGCAAAGATTGGTCCTTGCTGGTGCGTCGGAACGCCAGGCAGGTATCGTCGGCAACCAATATGTCGAGCGCGCCAAGGCGAAGCGCCGGATTTGCCTTGCGCAGCGCAAGCATCGCGCGGGTGAACTGGAGCAGCGAGTGGGGGTCGCTCTCCTGCGCGTCCACCGCGAGCGCGAGATGATCGTCGCCATGGGGCAGCCAGGGTTCGACGCTGGAAAAGCCCGCCTGCGTGGCGTCAGTGGACCAGGGCAGCGGCGTGCGCGCGCCGTCGCGCGACAGGGTGAGCGGCCAGTTGGCGATCGCTTCAGGATCCTGCAACCGCTCGAACGGGATGTCGACCTGGGTGATCCCCAGCTCCTCACCCTGATAGAGGATGGCATTGCCGCGCAGCGCCATGAGCAGCGCCATCTTCATCCGGGCAAAGGCGGGGCGATCTTCGGGCGCGCACCATCGCGACAGGGCGCGGGGGGCGTCATGATTCTCGAACGCCCAGCTTGGCCAGCCCATGGCCGGTTCGTCGGGCCAGCGGTTGATCGTGTCGGCCACTAGCGTAGGGGTAAGGGCAGGCGCGTAGAGGAAGGTGAAGCCGTAAGCGCTGTTGAGGCGATTGGTCCCGGCGGTATAGGCCTTCATCTCCTCTTCGGCGAGCGCCCCGCCGACTTCGGCGACGGTGAAGATCGCGCCATATTCGTCGCACAACGCCCGGATACGCTCGACAAAGGGGACGACGCCGGGGTGCGACTGGCTGTAGCGCTTGATCTGATAATCGAACGGGCGGGTGCGCGGCGATCCATCGTTGGGGGCGGGGGGATTATCGCGGAAATCGGGATCGTGCATCGCATGGTTGAGCGCGTCGAGGCGGAAACCATCGACTCCGCGATCAAGCCAGAAGCGCATGACGTCGAGCAGCGCGTCCTGCACCTCACCCTTGTGGACGTTGAGTTGCGGCTGGCTGGTCAGGAACTGGTGCATATAATATTGGCCGCGCCGCGCATCCCATGTCCAGGCCGGGCCGCCGAATACTGATTGCCAATTGTTGGGTGGAGTGCCGTCCGCCTTGGGATCAGCCCAGACATACCAGTCCGCCTTGTCGCCGCTGCGGTTGGCCCGGCTTTGAACGAACCAGTCGTGCAGGTCGGAACTATGGGCATAGACCTGATCGATCGTGACCTTGAGACCCAATTCGTGGGCGCGGGCGACCAGCGCATCGAAATCGGCGAGCGTGCCGAAGATCGGGTCGACATCGCAATAATCGGCGATGTCATAGCCAAAATCGCGCATGGGGGAGGTGAAGAAGGGCGATATCCAGATCGCATCCGCCCCCAGCCGGGCAATATGCTCCAGCCTTTGCGTGATGCCGTTCAGGTCGCCGATGCCGTCATGGTTGCTGTCCTGAAAGCTGCGCGGATAGATTTGATAGATGACCGCGCCCTTCCACCAGGGCTGGTCAGCGGTGTCGGCGGCATTGGGCATCGCTGTTCGCTCCGATCAGGACTGGCGGCAAAACTGTGCAGCCGCAACCAGGTCAATCTACACATCGCCAGCGGCAGGTGAAGCCCCGGATGACGCAAGTCACTATTGATGCGATTCGGCGACCAGTCATGGATTTGCTTTCAATAACGGCATGTACCGAGTGAAGCCCGCCCCACCTTCCGCTACGGAAAGCATTACTAATGCAGCAGGTGCATATTTTGCAATCGCGAACAAGGATTTCGCACTTGCAGCAAAGCGCGATTCGGGTGACACAGGAGGTGCCTTTCAGGCATCCTCTCCTAAACTTTCATGGGCTGGTCTTCGGATCGGCCCTTTTTTTGTGCGTTTCAACGACGCCTTCGCGATTGGTCCGGTAGCGACATGTAATATAATGGTCATTTTCGACGACACGAAAGGCCGGGGTGATTGTCACACCGTCATGTGTTCGTCATAAGGCGCCATGACATTGCCCTCCGGCCCATCCTCCCCCCCGATCGACCGTATCCAGCAAAATGTGCTGGCAGCGTCTGAACGCCGCCTTCTCAACTGGCTCTGCGCCCGGATGCCGGGCTGGGTCACGCCCGACATTTTGACCGTGCTTGGCATGGTCGGGGCTTTTGCTATTTTTGCGGGCTATGCCGCCAGCAGCTTGCATGTCCATTGGCTGTGGCTCGCCATTGGCGGCTATGTGTTGCAGTGGTTCGGCGATTCCATGGACGGCAGCCTGGCGCGGTTCCGCCGCATCGAACGTCCATCCTATGGCTATTTCATCGACCATAGCTGCGACGGTCTCGCCACTTTGCTGATCTTGGCCGGGATGGGGGCCAGTCCCTATATTCGCATGGATGTCGCGCTGGTGGCGCTGGCCGGTTATCTTCTGCTGTCGATCCATGCCTATCTGGCGGCGCGGGTGATGGGGGAGTTCAAACTCTCCTACCTGTCCGCCGGGCCGACGGAGTTGCGGCTGATGCTGATCGGTCTGACGCTGGCGATGATGGCGCTGGGTTATGCGCCCGGCCTGTTCGGCGTGATTTCAGGGTTTGACCTGTTTGTCGGCGTCGTTTCCGTGATCCTGATCCTGCTGTTCGTCATCCAGACGCTGGTGACAGCAAAGCGTCTGGCGATCAGCGACGCAAAGGATGCGCGCCGGTAACAGGCTTCACCGACCGGTCATCCATATCACGACAGACTTTCAGCGATGCGGGAGCGATCGTGCCGTTGCCTCATGCACGGCGGTCGATTGCGGAGTATGACCCACGATCAAATCGTTCAGGCGCATTTCATCCTGAACGCCCGATGCAAAAGCAAGGCAAAGCCAGTCCAGACACCGTGCCAGTAACAGCATGGTTTCCTCTCCATTATTTTATTGCGCCGATCATAGCATAATCGCGCGGCGGGAGAAGAGAGATATTGAAACCGCTGGCCTAGGCAGTAACCGGACGGCCTCCGCCACCAGCCCGACCAGCTTTTTTCATGACGGACCCGATCAATAATTCCACTGCACCTGCGTGCGGATCAGATTGCCTTCGGCGCGGCCAGCGCGGCGTTCATCGGCTTCGGCACGCTTCATGCGGGCATAGGCCATGGTGATTTCCAGCGCTTTCCATGGCTGCCATTCCAGCCCCAGTTCAAATTCGTCGGTTTCCAGACGCGGGGCGTTGGTTCCGGCCTTCCATCCGCCGCGATAATGCTGCCAGCGGCCATAGGGCATCAGCGGCCCCATGTTTTCGGTCGGCAGGCGCAACATCGCCTGGACATAGCCGCCCTGAAGATTCTTGGTCTGGATCGATTGCGTCGCGACATCATATTCCGGTCCCTTGCCCCAATTCCATTCGGCCTGGATACCGAATGGCTTGGGATAGAGCATGGCGTGGATGCCGACGCGCTTTTCCTTGAAGGTCACCGGGCTGACGCCGCCGGTCGCAGTTCGGGCTGGACGTCGTTCAGCATCGCCGATCCGCCAAATTCCACGACCTGATCGCCAATCTCGAACGGCCATGTCGCCAACGCAACCTTCATCAGGCCGCGATTCTGCTCGGTCTTGTTGATGCCCTGACCATTGAACACGCCAAAGCCGAAAGCCCCGTAATTGCCGAACAATTTTTGCCCGTCATGCGCCAGATCGTCCCAGATTTTCTGGACCGCAGGCGGCGTATAATAGGCAACCACGCCCAGGTCGCGCTCGCCCGGAACGGCGCTGTTGATCGCGTCGCTGCGGTCCAGCGTCAGCCGGTTGGAGGATGACTGCATATTTTCCCAGCCATAGGGAACCTTGGACTGGCCAAAGCGCATACGGACGGTCTTGGCCTTGTCGAGGAACACGTCGGCATAGGCATCGCGCAACTGGCCAAAGCCTTCTCGCCGTTCGGTGCCTGCCTGATTGCTGACCGCCGTGGCGAAATCGGGCTGGAGATAGAGCGAAACGCGGTCCGAAATATCACCCTGAATGACGAGGCGAACACGGCGGAGCGAAAAGCTTCCCCGGTCCGAAATGCCGCTGTCATGTACCGAACGCAACCGGGACATGCCAGCAGGCGCTGTGTCGTCACCCGAAAGGAAGGCGTTGTAGCGCATCTGGGTGTAGCCGCGCAGGCTGAGCTTTTCGTACCAGGCCTTGGACTTGGCCGGTGCGGCAGCGGGCGCAGCCGTGGGGGCCGATGCCAGCACGACTGGCGCGGTCGACGAAGTTGTCGCCGGGGTTGCCGACTGCGGCGGCACCTGCGCGACGACGGGCGCAGCTTGGTTCTTGCTGGCAGCGAGCGCGGAGACGAGCGCCTGGACCTGTGCTTTCAACTCGTCAATCTGCGTTTGCAGCTGCTCTACCGTCTGGGCCTGTGCCGCTTGCGGCATGAGCGCCAGCAGGCTGACCGCCAGGCCCGTCTGAATATGTTTCGATCCGATCATTTGCTCGCCCTTCGTCTGTCCGGGGCGCGTTTATGGCGATTCGATGACAGCTATATGACAGCGATAGACTTGATTCTGTAACAATCCAGCCATCGGCGATTTGCAATTCAGCCAAGGCCTAGCAGCCCGACCGCATTATCTTTCATGATCAGCGGCAGCACATCTTCGCGAAAACCTGCCTCGCGCGCGGCGTCGATCCATTTTTCCGGGCGAATGAGCGGCCAGTCCGACCCGAACAGCATCTTATGTTTCAGTTGCGTATTCGCGTACTGGATCACCTGCTTGGGAAAATATTTGGGCGACCAGCCCGACAGGTCCATGAACACATTATCCTTGTGCAGCGCCATCGACAGGCTTTCGTCGGTCCAGGGCCAGCTGGGATGGGCCAGGATGATTTTCATGTCAGGGAAATCGACCGCGACATCATCCACCAAAATGGGCTGGCCATATTTCAGGCGCACGCCGCCGCCGCCCTTCATGCCGGTTCCCATGCCCGAATGGCCGGTGTGGAAGATGGCCGGCAGTCCATGTTCCGCGATCACTTCATAGATGGGATAGGTGACCCGGTCGGCCGGGTGGCAATCCTGCATGATGCCGTGGAATTTGAAGCCCTTGACCCCATGATTTTCAACCAGATCGCGCGCTTCCCGCGCACCAAACTTACCCTTGCGCGGGTCGATCGAGGCGAAGGGAATGACGATATCGTCATGTTCGGCGGCGATATCCGCCACTTCGTAATTGCTGATCCGCTTGGCCCCGATGCCGCTTTCGCAATCGACCGTGAACAGACAGAAGGCAATATTCTGCGCGCGATAATAGGCGATGGTTTCAGGGATGGTGGGGCGCTTGCGATCCGCCTTGAAATAGGCCGACGCTGCGTCGAAAAATTCGGCCATCACCGGATCTTCGGGATCGTGGCAGGATAGTTCGGCATGGACATGCACGTCGATGGCCAGGATTTTGGACGGATCAATCGACATGGCGGTTTCCAGTGCTTTATCTTCATTGGCGTGGTGGATGACATAGGCGCGGATGTCGTCAATTTCTGTCGCACTGAAGATCGGCGCGAAGATGACCATGCCTCCATCCTTTAGCGCGCCATCATGCACGACCTGCTTCCATATGTCGGCATCATTCAGCGTGCCGCAGTGACGCAGGGCAGGGACGATGCCGCCCCGACCGCCGCGACGAAATCCTCGCCGATTTCCGCCCCTATCCGGCGGATGCTGCCACGACCAGCCGGTTGGCTTTGAGAAGATGCGGCGGGAGCGTTACGCCAAGGCGCGGAACGGCGTAGTCATGCCGCGAACAAATCACCCTGTCGTGGGCGGGTTGGCGGTGCGGCGGTCTGACGCGGTGCGCCGACCAGTACGCGCGCGCGCCCAGTCAGCGTATAGACCGCCTGCCGCTGCGCCCCGCGATTGAGGTGATCGACGCGATAGCCCTGATAATGGCGCTTGAGCAGACCGGCCTTCACCAGTTCGGACGCTGCACGGCTGAGGTTGGTCTTGCCAGATGCGCGCACCCGCGCTCGCACCTCATCCTGCACCAGCGCCTCATCCGCTGTCGCGTCCCCGGTCAGTCGTTCATCCTTGCGCAGTTCCTCGCGTACCCGCTCGACCAGCGCCATCCGTCGGGGATCGCGATGCCCCATCGGGATCAGCGCGTCGCACAGCCAGTCACGTAATGGGACCAGCGCCTTGCCCACCCGAACCATCGGCCCCGCGCTGCCATCAGGCTTGGCGACGTCCGCGATAAGGGTCAGCAGCATGAAGGCGTAGCGGGGGCGTGAGCAGCAATGCGACAATTGGTCGAGCAGCAGCGACAAATCGCTGCCACCGGGAATGCGGGAGGAGACGGGCGCATGAAACATATCGTGAATCAAGCATAGTCTACCCGGCTTGTGAATCCCCTATTTCCGCCGAGTCGCACTTTGTCGTCCGTGACACTTTGCCAGCCGGCAAAGTGTCGCGGGGGAACCTTTGCCGGCGCGCGATTAGGGCTTAACGCTTCAACTTCAGATATTGTGTGAAGAAGCGCGCCATCACGTCGAAGGCTTCGCGCGATTCAGGCAAGGCTGGATCGTAGAAGAAGGCGTGGCCGAGGCCATCCCAGACATGCAGGTCCGCATCGACCCCGGCCCTCACCAGTTCCTTATGCGTGTTGACTGCTGCGCTCATCTCGAAGGCGCGGGTGCCGGTGATCACCAGCGTCGGGGGAAACTGCGCCAGCATCGCGGGCGATGTAATGGGTGAAACGATCGGATCAGCCAGGTCGGCATCCTTGAAATAGCCGCGACTATCCTCCCGTTGCGCCAGCGCCTGGAATGGCCGTCCAAACGCCTGACTGTCGCCGCCCCAGCGCGCGTCGGCCGATGCGCAGAAGATGCCGATCGCGGCGGGCAGGGGCAGCTTGTCGCGGATCAATGCTGCCATGGTTTCGGCAGTCAGCAGGCCGCCTGCTGAACAACCGAATATGGCAATATCCTGCGGCTTGTGGGTCTTGAGCAGATCCCGATAGACGGCCAGCACATCCTGCGTTGCTGCGGGATAGGTGAACTCTGGTGCCTGCCTGTAGGTGATGCTGACAATCTCCAACCCGGCCAGTCCGGCCAGCGGAATCGATTCGAGCATCCCGGTGCCCGTCGCCGCCCCCATGATGAAGCCGCCGCCGGGCAGGTTGAGCAAGATCTTGCCGCGATTGGCCTTCGCCACGCCCCCTACCGGCGTCGCGCGGACGGCGGGGATGCCTGCGATCAGGTCGTCGCGGGTCGTGACCCCATATATTTGCTTGAGCGCATCGAGACGGGGCGCCATGATTTGCGGCATCCGCGCACGCAGCGCCCCGGCCTGCCCTGCGGCGACCGCGCGCATCATCGGCTCTTCAGGATCGGATGGGGTGCGGGGCAAGGCCTTTTTTGCAGCGTCGCTCAGATGGACAGACGGTGGCAGGCGGAAGGAGGGGACGACCACCGTGCCATCCGGTTCTATCGTGCCGGGACCAGCCAGTATGGGCGGCGTCTGGGCAATGGCCATGGCGGGCAGCGCGCAGGCCGCTACGCTCAGGGCCAATCCGCGCAATCTGGACAGTGAGCCGTACATAAGAATCTCCTCAACAATTTATATTATGTAACATAATATGCAGGGTTGAGGGCCGGACGCAAGCGCGTTATCGCAGCCTATGTCCAACTCACTGTCGCCTTCACCCGAATTGGTCGATCCGCTCGACCCGCTGATCGGCTATCACCTGCGTCGCACCACTGTCGCGGTGACAGCGGCGCTGGCCGACCTGCTCCATCCATTGGGGATCAATGTGGGGGAGGCGACGCTGCTATTGTTCCTGGGTGCCAATCAGGGCTGCACCCAAAGCGACATCGGCCGCGCGCTGCGCGCCCAGCCGGCCAACCTCGTGCCGCTGATCAACAAGCTGGCGCTGCTCGGCGTGCTGGACAAGCAGCCGGGCAAGGGGCGGGCGATCACCCTGTCGCTGACAACTGACGGCGAACGGCTCCACGCCAGTGTGAGCGAAGCGTTCGAGCGTCATGAAAGCCGGATCGGCCGATCGATTCCGGCCGAGCGTCGCGACGAAGTGCTCGCGCTGCTGCGCCAACTCTGCCGCGATGCCTGCCACCCTTAGGCTTCAGCTTCGACCCATGTGGTGGTCAGCGCGCGGGGTGAGAGATATTTGGTGGTCGTCCAGCCGCCATCGACCACGATCGTCTGCCCGTTGATGAAGCCCGCGCCCGGCGAACAGAGGAAGGCGATGGTGCTGGCAATATCCTCGACCTCACCCAGCCGGGGAAAGGGCGTCGTCTCGACATTCACCCGCTTGAACATCTCATCCTCGAACCGGTGCCGCACCATGTCGGTCATGGTGACGCCGGGCGCGACGCAATTGGCGCGGATCCCGCGCGGGCCATAGTCACAGGCGATATGCTGGGTCAGCGCGCCCAGCCCACCCTTGGCCGCCGAATAGGCGCCGCCGCGCCGCCCGCCGATCATCGCATAGGTGGAACTGACATTCACGATGCCGCAGCCCTCGCCCATATGGCCGATGACTTCGCGGCACAGGCGGAACGGCGCGCGCAGCATCAGCCCCAGAAAATAGTCGAGCGTCTCGTCGTCCGTCTCGTGCAGCGGCTTGGGACTGCCCGCGCCTGCATTGTTGACCAAAAAGTCGATGCGGCCAAAACGCTCCAGCGCCAATGCCACGATCTGCGCCGGGGCGTCGTCAGCGGTGATGTCCACCGAGAGCGTCGCAATCCGTGCCGGATCACCAATCACCTGCTCCAGCGTCGCCAGCTTGTCTGCGTCCCGGCCCACGCCGACGATCGCCATGCCCGCCTCGGCCAGCATCTTGGCGGTGGCCAGACCAATGCCGCTGCCCGCCCCGGTGATGATCGCAACCTGCATCGTTCATTTCCCTATTGTCTTGCCTTGCGCCTTTCATATCCGCCTTCCGCACCCACCGCGAACCGCTGGAGCGATGCCTTATGCTGTCGGCTTGAACCGGTGCGAGCGAGGGTTCACCCACGGGGCAATATCAAGGAGCATCGCCATGGCAGACTATCGTTTTGACGATCGCATTGCGGTCATCACCGGCGCGGGCAGGGGGCTGGGCCGTGCCTATGCGTTGCTGCTGGCAGCGCGCGGGGCCAAGGTGATCGTCAATGATCCGGGTGGCGCGATCCGGGGAGAGGGGGGCGACGATGGCCCCGCTGCCGACGTCGTCGCGGAGATCAGGGCGCTGGGTGGCGAAGCCGTCGCTTGCACCGAATCGGTCGCCACGCCCGAAGGAGGCCGCGCCATCATCGACTGTGCGCTCGACCATTATGGCCGCATCGACACGTTGATCCATAATGCGGGCAATGTCCGCTACGGATCGATGAAGGAACTGAGCCAGGAAGATTTCGATGCCGTCCTCGACGTCCATCTGCGCGGTGCCTTTCACGTCGCCCGGCCTGCCTTCCCGATCATGTGCAAGGCAGGCTATGGCCGGATCGTGCTAACCTCCTCGATCGGCGGGATCTACGGCAATGAAAATTGCGTCAATTATGGCATGTCCAAATCGGGCATGATCGGCCTCAACAACATATTGGCGCTGGAGGGGGAGGCCGAGGGCGTCCGCTCAAACATCATCGTGCCGGGCGCGGTTACCCGAATGGCCGAAGGAATCGACGTGTCGGCTTACCCGCCGATGGGACCGGAACTGGTCGCGCCGGTCGTCGGTTGGCTGGCCCATGAAAGCTGTTCGATCACCGGGCAGATGCTGGCGTCGATGGCCGGGCGGGTCGCGCGGGTTTTCATCGCCGAAAGCCAGGGCGTCTATCAGCCCGACTGGTCGATCGAGGATGTTGGCGAACGGATCGACGCGATCATGGACAGCGCCGATCCGGTAACGTTCGGCCTGCACGGCCATGTCGATCATATCCGCTACAGCTTCGGACGCGCCGTCGCGGGGAAATAGGGTCAGCTAAATGGTGCTGACCCGTTCCAGCCGCGGCGACAGCAGATGGACGGCGCCAAGCGCGACGAAATAGGCGCTGCCCGCCACTGCGAAGAGCGGGGTGTAGCTACCGATGCCGTCGAGGATGTAGCCGGCATATTTGGCCATCACCATGCCGCCGATCGCCCCGACAGTACCGCCGATTCCGACGACCGATCCCACCGCGCCGCGCGGGAACAGGTCCGACGGCAAAGTATAGAGATTGGCCGAAAAGGCCTGATGCGCGGCGGTGGCGATGCCGATAACCAGCACGGCGAGCCAAAGATTGTCGATCGACTGGGCAAAGAAGATCGGCAGCACGGCGCAGGCGCATAGCAGCATGGTCAGCTTGCGCGCTGCATTGACGCTCTTGCCCGCCTTCATCAGGCGTCCGGACATCCAGCCGCCAAAGATGCTGCCGCCATCGGACAACAGGTAGATCGCCACCAGCGGCGGGCCGAAGCTGATGAGGTCGAGGCCATAGCGCGTGCCAAGATAGCCCGGCAGCCAGAAGAGGAAGAACCACCAGATGGGATCAATGCAGAATTTGCCGATCGCATAGGCCCAGGTTTCCTTGACGGTGACCAGCCTGCCCCAGCCGATCGGTTCGACCGGGTCGGCTGGGTCCTGGCGGATATAGGCCAACTCCTCCGCCGACACTTTGGGATGCTGGTCGGGGCTGCGATAAAAGATCAGCCAGGCGATCAGCCAGACGATGCCGAAAATGCCGGTCGCATAGAAGGCGACGCGCCAGCCATAGGCGACGGTCAGCCATGGCACGAGCAGCGGGGTGATGATCGCGCCGATATTGGCCCCGGCGTTGAACAGGCCGATTGCAAAAGCGCGTTCCTTTTGCGGGAACCATTCGGTCACCGCCTTGATCCCAGCCGGGAAATTGCCCGATTCACCCACGCCCAGACCAAAGCGCGCCATGGCGAACTGAGTCACGCCATGCACGCCGCCATGGGCCATATGGGCGATGGTCCAGATGGTGACGGCGATGGCATAGCCAAAGCGCGCACCGATGAGATCGACCACCCGGCCAAAGCCCAGATAGCCGACCGCATAGGCCGCCTGGAACCAGAAAACGATGTTGGCATAGTCGGTTTCCGACCATTGCATTTCGGCCGACAAAGTAGGCTTCAACACACCGATCATCTGTCGGTCGACATAGTTGATCGCGGTCGCCGCGAACAACAGCGCCACCACCACCCAGCGATAGCGCCCGACCGGCGGACCCTGCACCCCTGCTTCGTTCATAATCCTGGCTCCTATCTGGCTTGGTCGGCCGCTTGTTTCAGCGCGGCTCTTGTGCGGCAATCGTGCAGTGAAGCACACCCAGCGGGCCGAAATCGGCCTCCACCTTCTGGCCCGGCGTCACCGGATGGACACCCGATACCGCACCGGTCGAAATCCACCAGCCTGCTTCGATCGCGATCCCGCGGGCGATCAGATTTTCGAGCAAGAACTGCACTGACCCGATGGCACCCAGCGCGAAGGCGGCGGCGGTGCCACTGCCGACCGAATCACCGTCGATGCGGGTCGTCACCGTTTGATCGGCATAGGTGCCGCTGCGCCAGTCGGGCACGGCGGGGCCGATCAGCAGGCCGTTATTATTGCCAAAGTCAGAGATAGTCACCGCCGGACCATGGCCGTTGATTCCGGCAAAGGGTGAACTCGCGATTTCGATGCCGATATGGACTGCGTCAATATGGTCGGCCGCTTCCTCCAGGGTGAAATGCGTCTTTCCAGCGGCCGGTATCGTGCCGATGCGGAAGAGGAATTCCGCCTCGACCGCGCCGAAGCCTTCGGCAAAGACCAATCCCTGAGATTGCAGATCAGCGGTGAATACGGTCGAGGCGAAGATCGGGCCAGCCAGCCTGTTGCAGCCATAGCGATCCGCCAGATCGCCCAATATGCGGCCGACTTTCCAGCCAGCGACCGCCTCTGTCATGCGCGCCAGAGCCGCATCCTGAACGATATAGGCCTCACCCAGCGTCGCAGGCATTGGGCCAGGATAGTCGGCAAGTCCCTGTGCGGACTGTCGTGCCGCCAGAAAGCGCTCTGCGGTTACTTCGGCCGGGCTGCTGGCGCTCACTGCGAAATCCTTTCCATCCTCGTTATGTTTGTCGGTAATGGAAACCGGTGTCATTGACAAGCCGGATCGCGGACAGATGCGCTGGCGGGGCGCGTAAACTGCGCTATAAGGTGCCATGGCAAAGCAGAAACAGGATGAGGGTCAGGCGCCCAAGCTGACGATCAACGACATTGCCCGCATGGCGGACGTGTCGAAAAAGACGGTCAGCCGGGTCATCAACCGCTCGCCGCTGCTGAACCGCGAAACCCGCGACAAGGTGGAGGCGATCATCCGGGAAACCGGCTATGTCCCCAATCCGCAGGCGCGGGCGCTGGCATTGGGGCGTAACTTCCTGATCGGGCTGGTCTATGACAATCCCAACGCGCAGATGATCCTGTCGATGCAGCGCGGTATATTGGAAGCGTTGCACGGCACTGAATTTGAACTGGTGATTCGCCCCGTCGATCGGGGATCGAACCTGGTGATGGACGATATTCGCGGCTTCGTGACGCGCCAGCGGCTGTTCGGTGTCGTACTGCTGCCGCCGATGTCGGAAAATGACGCACTGGCGCGGATGCTGGACGAGCAGGGCTGTCGTTATGTGCGGATGGGGTCGGCGGTGCTGGATGATCCTGAACATATGGTGGCGTCCAACGACAAGGAAGCAGTGGCCGATGCGGTGCGCTACTTGATCGCGCAGGGACATCGGCGGATCGGCCTGATCGCCGGACCGCATGGTTTCCGATCGGCACAGGAGCGGCGGGAGGGTTTTGAGCAGGCACTGGCGGAAGCCGGGATCAGCCTGCCGCGCAGCCTGATCGCCGATGGCCAATATACGTTCGAATCGGGCCTGTCCGCGTCGGAAAGCCTGTTCGACCTGACGCCGCGCCCGACTGCAATCTTCGCCAGCAATGACGAAATGGCGGCTGGCGTGCTATATGCTGCGCGGATGCGGGGCATTGCAGTGCCGGAAGAATTGTCGATCATCGGCTTCGATGACACGCCGCTCACGACGCGCGTCTGGCCGCCGCTGAGCACCGTGCGCTGGCCGATCGTCGCCATGGGACGGGCGGCTGCGCTCAAACTGATCGGCACGGCGATTGGCGAAGGGTCGGAGGTCAACGAACCGTCAATGTTCAGTTCGACATTGATCCGTCGCGCATCGGTTGCACCGCCCGCCATATCCTGATAGGCGATGCTTCATGACACCGGTGTCCAATGGGACATCTATATCGGATGAAGGACGAGGGGCTGACCATGTTCGACAAGACCTATTACGCGACCCACCCGGACATGATGGAGTGCGTCAGCAATGATGAGCTGCGCGATCGTTATTTGATCGGCGGCCTGTTCCGCGATGGCGAGTGCGTGCTCAACTACACTCATGCCGAACGCTTCGTCATCGGCGGGGTCGCGGTGGTCGATGCGCCGGTGTTGCTGCCCGCCCAGACCGAACCTGCGTCTGCCGCGGGTCATCCCTTTCTAGAACGGCGCGAGCTGGCGATTGTCAATGTGTCGGGCGTTACCGGCACGGTGACCGTCGATGGCGAATCCTTCACGCTGGGCAACAAGGATTGCCTCTACGTCACCATGGGGGCGAAGGACGTGCAGTTCGCTGGCGCAGGCGCGCGCTATTATCTCGCCTCCTGCCCGGCGCACAAGGCGTTCACGACACGCCTGATTTCGCTCGCCGACGCAACCACGCTGGAACGCGGCAGCCTGGAGGAATCAAACGAACGCACCATCTATCAGTTGGTCATCCCCGGCATTTGCGAGAGCGCGCAGCTGGTCATGGGCCTCACCGTGCTCAAGCCCGGCAGCGTATGGAACACCATGCCCCCGCATATTCATGAGCGGCGCAGCGAGATCTATTTCTATTTCGAGCTGGATGGACCTTCGGATCGCGTCTTTCACTATATGGGCGAAGGCGACGCGATGCGGCACATCGTCATGGCGAACGAGGAGGCGGTGATCTCGCCCCCCTGGTCGATCCATATGGGGAGCGGCACCAAGGCCTATGCCTTCATCTGGGCGATGGCGGGCGAAAATCAGGATTATACGGACATGAACGTGCTGGACATCTGCCAGCTGGCCTGAATCTCCCCTCCCTTCAGGGAGGGGTCGGGGGAGGGCATGTCCGCAAAGCCCGGTCCCGACAGCCCCTCCCCTAACCCCTCCCTGAAGGGAGGGGGACAGGAATCCCCATGACCAACCCCTTCGACCTCACTGGAAAAGTCGCCATCGTAACCGGCGCGAACACCGGCATCGGCCAGGCCATCGCGCTGTCGCTGGCACAGGCAGGTGCGGACATCGCCGCTGTAGGTCGCACCCCTGCGCTGGAGACCGTGCAGAAGGCCCGCGCCTTGGGTCGCCGGGCAGAGATTGTCTCGGCTGACCTGTCGTCCATCGAACCGGTCCAGCGCGTCGTCGACGAAACCATCGCCACACTCGGCGGCCTCCATATCCTGGTCAACAATGCCGGGATCATCCGTAGAGCTGACAGCGTCGACTTTACCGAGGCGGACTGGGACGCGGTGATCGACACCAATCTCAAGGTGCTGTTCTTCCTCAGCCAGGCCGCCGGTCGCCACATGATCGCGCAAGGGCATGGCAAGATCATCAACATCGCGTCCTTGCTTTCCTTCCAGGGCGGCGTCCGCGTGCCGAGCTATACTGCGTCCAAGAGCGGCGTTGCGGGCCTGACCAAACTGCTGGCCAATGAATGGGCGGCCAAGGGCGTCAACGTCAACGCCATCGCACCCGGCTATATCGCCACCAACAACACCGCTGCGCTGCAAGCCGACGAGACCCGCAACCGCCAGATTCAGGAACGCATCCCCGCAGGCCGCTGGGGCGACGCATCCGACATTGGCGGAGCCGCCGTGTTCCTCGCGTCCAGCGCCGCCAACTACATTCACGGCCACACCCTCGCCGTCGATGGCGGGTGGCTGGCGCGGTAGGATGGCCGGCGTGGACCGCCGCCGCTTTGTTGCGGGGGCCATTGGCTTGTGCGCTGCGCCCGTTTTCGCTGCGCGCCCTGATCCGGTCGTTGCGACGACCAAGGGGCGGATCCGGGGCAGGCGGGAGGCAGGGCTGTATGTGTTTCGCGGCGTCCGCTATGGGCAGGACACGGCGCAGCGCCGCTTCCAGCCACCGCGGGCGCCTGAACCCTGGCGCGGGATCGTTGACGCCACCGCTTTTGCGCCATCCTGTCCGCAGCGGGCGATGCAGGCGGGGACCAGCGAGGATTGCCTGTTTCTCAATATCTGGACGCCGGGGACAGAGCCTTCCGCCAAGCGTCCGGTGATGCTCTATATCCACGGCGGGGCTTACGCCAATGGCAGCGTGGTCGATCCGCTGAATGACGGGCGGCATCTGGCGGCGGCGGGCGATGTCGTGGTCGTGACGGTCAACCATCGCCTGAATGCGCTGGGTTATCTCTATCTCGCGCGGCTCGATCCGCGCTTTGCCGATAGTGGCAATGCCGGGCAACTGGACCTGATACTGGCGCTGCGCTGGGTGCGGGACAATATCGCCGTGTTCGGGGGCGATCCGGACAATGTGACAGTCTTTGGCCAGTCGGGCGGCGGGGCGAAGATCGCGACGATGATGGCAATGCCCGCCGCCAAGGGGCTGTTCCACCGCGCGATCACGATGAGCGGGCAGCAGGTGACGGCCAGCGGACCGATCAATGCGTCGCGACGGACGGCGGCCTATCTCGACCGGCTGGGGGCGAAGCCCGATGCGCTGGCACCGTTGCTGACGATGCCGGTCGCGCGGCTGATCGAGGGGCTGGAGGCAACCGATCCGATCCTGGGCGGGGGCGTCTATATGGGACCGGTGCTGGATATGCGGTCGCTGGACCGGCATCCCTTCTGGCCCGACGCCGCGCCGCAGGGCAATCCGATCCCGATGATGCTGGGCAATACGCTGGACGAGACGCGGGCCTTTATCGACCCCGACGGACCGCTGCTGCGGGGGCTGGACTGGGGCAATCTGGCGGCGCGGATGGCGGGAGAATTGCGGATCGACCTGTCGCCTGAGTGGATCGTGGACCAGTATCGCGCGCGCTTTCCCGACTGGTCGGCAGAGCGGATCTTCTATGCCGCGACCACGGCAGGGCGAAGCTGGCCGGGGCAGGTGATCGAGGCGGAGGCGCGGGCGCGGGCCGATGCGCCAACCTGGGTATATCAGGTCGATTTCCAGTCACCGACCCAGCCCAGGCGGGGTGCGCCGCACACGATGGATATTGCGCTGGCGTTCGGGACGCTGGATGCGCCGGGGTCATTTACCGGGACCGGCGCGGGCGCGCGGGCGGCATCGGCGGCGATGATGACGCGCTTTGTCCAATTTGCGCGGGCTGGACGGGCGGATTGGCCGCAATATCGGCTGGATCGACGGGCGACGATGATCTTTGACGCCACAAGCCGGGTGGAAGATGATCCGCGTGGCTGGGAACGGATGCTGTTTGCGCGGGCGCCCTATATTCAGTCGGGGAGCTGATTAAACAAGGATTTAGGGTCACGCGGAGGCGCGGGGACGCGGAGGGGATGGGGTGCGGAACTTCGCTAACTTCGCCCATGTCGCTTATGGAGATTTGGGGCGAAGTTTTGCGTCGGCGCGCACGGGAAGTGCGGAGCCGGGGAGGGGGTGGACGATGGGAAGGAGCCGGGCTGCGGTATAGCAGGGGGTGGGGGTGTAGGACAGTGGGATGGGGCAAGGGTGGAATGGCGGTTGTGAGCGCCATTCGTAAACGGCCAAACTTCGACAGTGGACAACAATCCTAGGCAGTCGACTTGCGGACATTTAGCGCAGGTGTAAGTTCCATTCCATGACACTACCGAGGAGAGCCCGATTGAGCGGATGCCTGCGTATCGGGCTGCCGATCATTATTTTAACAGCGCTCGGTACATATAGCGCTTTCCCGCACCCTACCCATGATCAGGCCAATTTGAAGGCGATAGCAGCCGAATCCCAGAGTTTGATGGCGGCGCATCCAATCAGCGCTCACGGACAATCTACTGACATTCCGAAAGATCAATGGCCGCCTGCAATCGCCGAATTGGAACCGTATTCCGTTACTGTTTACTATGGCTCGTTGCACATCGGCACGAGACCATTTTTCGATGGAGGCTGGGGATATGGCTTTGCTCCTGACAAACGAAATCTTGGATGGCTTTCTGATTGTTGGTCGGAGTTGAACTACGGCCTGTTTTGGCACGGCCCCTGCTAACTGAAACTGTCTGTTGTTGGCTATCCAAATGTCGGCCTTTGATGTTTCCGCTAAAAGCAGAACGTCGCATAACAACCCATTCCGTCGTGCCGGGCTTGACCCGGCATCCATTGGCGCGAGGGTAGTGGGTCGCTTGAGCGCTGAGTGTCTGGACCCCGGATCAAGTCCGGGGTGACGGTGGTGGGTGGGACTGTTTGGGCGGCTTGATTGTGGGCGGCGACGTTTATGCGCGCAATGTAGCAAGGCGTATGGCGAGAGATGGATCCCCGCCTGCGCGGGGACGACGGGGGTTGGGGGGATTTGGCTAGGATCTTTTCCCCACATATCTGTGCCGAAATGAACGGTGTGGGCGGGGGGCAGAAGATCGCGTGCGCTACTTTGCCTTTTCGCTAACCGTTTGCTTCACCGGATAGCTGATGATCAGCGCCAGCGGTTCCTTGCCGGTCTGGCGGATGCCGACCACCGCGCCGTCGTAGAGATAGGCGGCCATGCCGGGGGTGAGGCTTTGGGTTTTGCCGTCTGATGTCACGTCGCCGGTGCCGGAGAGGACATAATAGACTTCATCATGGGCGATGGGGTGGAGGCCGATGGCGGAGCCGACATGGAGGATGCGTTTGCGGAACTCCATGGTGCGGGGCTGGGGGGCGGCGTCGCTGATGCGGTAGGCGGTGCTGAGACCGATCTTGCCGTGGGGGGTCGGCTCTTCGCGGCGGACGCTTTGTTCGTCGATCACGGCCATGGGCGGCGCGGGTGACGCTGCGACAGCGGTTGCTGCGAGGAGGAGGGGGGCGAAGATCATTTTGTTTCTCCTGATTGCGCACGCGGTGCCGGACTTTGGCGCATCATCTTGTCGCGGTCGGACAGATGTTCGGCGATCTCGCCAGTCTGCCCGGGATAGCGGCCCGATTTCGGTTCCATCGTGTCGAGGTTCCAGTCGGCCGCGACGAAGGGCGCGCGGGTTTGCGCCATTTTCGGATAGCCGCCGACCTGCCGCTCATCATCGATGATTTCGCCGCGTCCTTCGGCGACGAAGAAGAGGACGCGCAGATCGTCGGCGTCGCGATCCCATGGGCGGGCGCCGGCATGGGCGAGGACATGGGTTTCCACGTCGCGCACGGGCAGCAGCTGGGTGCCGGGCCACCAGATCGGCGGGGTGGCGAGTTCGTTGATTTTTGCGCGGGTTTCGCCGTAGCGGCCGAACATCGGCAGGGCGACGCCGAAGCGGTCGACCGCGATATTATCCTTGCCATGATAGTCCAGATCGCCATCGCCGCCCAGCGTCAGGAAAGGCATGCCGGGCGCGGTCGATACGCCGCCGCGCAACACGTTGCCGACCGCTGAGAGTTTGCCGGTCTGGTAGGGATGATCGCCCCATTCGAGCGCCATGAGGTTGTAATGGACCGCGCGTTCGCCCGGATCATAGAGGATATTATTGACCATCTGGACCTGCGCGCCGCCTTTCAGCAGCGGGTTGCGTTCCTTGTTATGGGCATAGACGTTGCGGTAGATCAGTATCTCGCTCGCATTGTCGTGGATCAGCGTCCCCTTGCTATGTTCGCCCTTGGGATGGCTGGCGTCAGCGAGGCCTTCGGCGGCGATATTATAGGAGAAGGTGATGGCGTGACTGGTGCCCTTTCGCCAGTCGTCCGGGGTCTTGCCGGTGAAGCGGGGGCCGGACGCGGACATATTCTCGTCAATCGCCCAGGTGAAGCTGCAATGGTCGATCACGACATTGTGCGCCGCGACGGTGGAAAGGGAGTCGGCCTCCCAACCGCTCATCTTGGCTTGGCCATCGACCCCGGTGCGGATGCGGATATGGCGGATCACCACGTCATGGGTGGCGATGTCGATGCCGGACTTGATGAGGGTGATGCCGGGGGAGGGGGCGGTCTGCCCCGCGATGGTGACGAAGGGTTCGGTGATTTTCAGCGTCTGGCGGGCCATGTCGATGATACCGCCAACCTCGAACACGATGATGCGTGGGCCTTTGGCCTCCAGCGCGGCCTTGAAGCTACCGGGACCGTCGGGGGCGAGGGTGGTGACGCGCAGGATGCGGCCGCCCCGGCCGCCGGGCGTGGTCGCGGCCCAACCGACCGCGCCGGGGAAGGCGGTTTGGGCGGTGGTCGCCTGGCGCGGCTTGGATTGGGCGGCGGCGGGCTGGACGGTCGGCAACTGGGCCATCGCGACGCCGAGCAGTAACCAAAGGGGGCGGGACCGGGGGGCAGGCATGATCATGGTTCCTCTCTTTGACCATGGGTGTGCCATTGCATGCCATCTGTCGCAAGTCTCTTGTGACACCGGTGTCCGGCAATCCTTCCCGCCCCTACCCCCATGGGCGATATAATGGGCGAGCAGCTAGGCGAAAATTGCGACGACTGTGGCAATGCGGCCATCATCCAACAATAATCGCCTCCCTATATTGACAGCCGGAAACACGGCGCGCATTTATGGCGTCGGTTATGACACCGGTTTCCAGTGTCGCCAACGGACCAGCAACAGCTGGCGGCGGCACGGGCAGGAGAGGGCGCAAGCGAGACGATTCGCCCCTGATCCTGCCGATAGACCATGCCCCGTTCGCCGATAGGGCCGGACGGGTATCGACAACAGGGAAGGAGCGGAACGTGCAGATTCGGAAGGGCAATAATCAGGGCGGCGTGCAGCGCTGGCTGGCCGGGGCGAGCGTCGCGGCGATCATGCTGGCGATGCCGACGGCGGTGCTGGCGCAGGATGTGCCGCAAGGTCCGGCACAAAGTGCGGACGAGGGCGATGTTGCCGACATTGTCGTCACCGGTTTCCGCCAGTCGCTGGGCGCGGCGATCAACCTGAAGCGCCAGTCGGTCGGATCGGTCGATGCGATCGTGGCGGAAGATATTGCGAAATTTCCCGATCAGAATCTGGCGGAATCGTTGCAGCGTATTCCGGGCATCTCGATCCAGCGTGACGGCGGCGAAGGCCGGGCGATCACGGTGCGCGGTCTGGGCGCGCAATTTACCCGTGTGCGCGTGAACGGCATGGAAACCGTTGCGACCTCGACCGATGGCGCCAGCGCCAACCGCGACCGCGCGTTCGATTTCAACGTGTTCGCGTCCGAACTGTTCAGCTCGCTGGTGGTCCACAAGACCGCCGAAGCCTCGCTCGACGAAGGATCGCTGGGCGCGGTGGTGGATCTGAACACCGGCAATCCGCTTGCCGGGAAGGATGGCTTCACTTTCGTCGGATCGGCGACGGGTTCCTATAATGACCTCAGCAAAAAATGGGGGCCGCGCGCCGCCGGTTTGCTGTCGTGGAAATCGCCCGACGGGCAATGGGGCGTGGCGCTGTCTGCGGCCTATTCCAAGCTCGATACGCTCCAGATGGGCAATAATACGGTGCGCTGGTCGCAGGCGCGGTTCGACAGTGTCGATGGCGTCAACTGCTTCACCGCGCCCAATAGCGGCGGCGCTTATGTGCCGAGCGCAGGTTGCGACAGGGCAGCGCTGGCCTTCCACCCGCGTATTCCGCGCTATGGCGAAATTGCGCAGGAGCGTGAGCGTCTGGGCGTGACCGGGTCGATCCAGTGGTCGCCTTCGGACGCGACCAAGGTTTCGATCGACGGCCTGTTCTCCCGCTTCCGCGAGACGCGCGAGGAGAAATGGGGCGAAGTGCTGTTGCGGTCGAACGAGCGCTCGATCAATGTCGTGAACCCGGTTTACGACAGCAACAACAACCTGATTTCCGCGACGCTGAACGACGCCTGGGTGCGGACCGAACATTATCTGCGCAAGTCGCAGACGAAATTCTACCAGTTGGGCGGCAGCTGGGATCAGGATGTTGGCGATAGTTTCCGCTTCACCCTGCTCGGCGGTTTTTCCAAGTCGGATGCGTCCATCCCGGTCGAAACGACATTGGTGTTCGATGACCGCGATGCACAGGGCTATCAGTACGACTATAGCAATATGAAGCGCCCGGTGCTGACATTCGGCACCAGCGTCACCGATCCCGCCAATTTCCAGCTGGCCGAAATCCGCGACCGGCCGTCGTCCACGATCAACAAGTTCCGCACGATGCAGTTGCGCACCGAATGGGACGTGACGGAGGGCTTCACGGTCAAGGCGGGTGCGGTCTATCGCCGCTTCTCCTTCGATACGGCAGGCTTTAGCCGCGATACGGTGGTGTGCGGCAATGGCGGCGTGGACCGGGTGCTGGGAACGCTGGCCTGTTCGCCGACGTCGGCCTTTGGTCCGAGCGCTGTCTATGGCTTCCCGGTGACGGCGGCCCTGGCGGAGATGTTCACGCTGAAAGGCGCGGATGCGCCTGCGGGGACGACGACGCAGTGGCTGGTGCCCAACCTGGCGGCGGGTACGGACTTTACCAACCTGTATGATCGCACCGCTGCGATCGACGCGGGCAATACGCGCGGCGTGGTGGAAAAGACGACCGGCGGTTATCTCCAGTTCGACGCCAAGGGCGATATTTTCGGACTGGAATATGCGGCCAATGCGGGCATCCGCTACGTCAAGACCGATCAGAGTTCGACCGGCCTCAATAATGGTACGCTGGTTGGCGTGTCGCGATCCTATGAGGACTGGTTGCCAGCGATGAACATCGCCTTCTTCCCGCACCCCGACTTTGTGGTGCGCGCGTCGGCGGCCGATGTGATGACGCGGCCATCGCTGGGTAACCTGACGCCGGGTGGATCGGTCGACGGGTTCAATTACCGGGTCAATTTCGGTAATCCAAACCTCAATCCGTTCCGCGCGACCGCTTATGATCTGGCACTGGAATGGTATTTCGCGCCGCAGTCCATCGCATCGGTCGCCGTGTTCAAGAAGGATGTGCAGAGCTTCCCGATTGGCCAGACGATCAACGGGACATTCGCGTCCACTGGCCTGCCGCTGTCGGTCATCCCGCCAAGTTCGCCTGCCGCCGGCCAACCCGAACGGGCCGAAGGCTGGGCGATCGGTACGATCGTCAACGGCAGCGGGGCGAGCCTGAAGGGCATCGAATTGTCGGTGCAGGCGCCCTTCACCTTCCTGCCCGGTTTCCTGTCGCATTTTGGCGGGATCGTGAATGCGACCTTCGTGCAATCGAGCGCCGATTATACGGTGTCGGGTCCGGCGGTGGTGCCGGGCGGCGGCAATATTGCAGCGGTCCGCAGCGCAACCCTGTTCGGCCTGTCCAAGCGCGCCTTCAACGGAACACTCTATTATGAGGATGAGAAGTTCAGCGCGCGTGTGTCGGCCAGCTATCGCAGCGGCTATATCGACCAGAATAGCGGCACGGGCAACGTGTTCGAGGGCTATAACAGCACGATCAACGTCGATGCTTCAATGCGCTACAAGCTGACGGACTGGATCGAGCTGTCGCTGGAGGGCATCAACCTGACCGACGAATATCGTGATCGTTACACCGATCTGGATGCCAATCGCAATTATGAGCAACTGCATTACGGGCGCACGTTCCAGGTGGGCGCGCGGTTCAAGATGTAAGGCTCATGGCCGGGCCGCCTCTGCACGGGCGGCCCGGTTTTTCTGTTGTTGAAGGAGGAGGGCTGTCGTTCGGTCGATCGGGTGACACCCCTCCGTCTGGCCTTCGGCCATCCACCGCCCTTGCAAGGGGAGGATGAGTTTTTGATAAGGAGCGCCCTATGACGATCAGCCGACGCGATGCGATGACGGGTGGGCTGGTCGGGAGTGCGCTGGCCTTGCTGGGTACGGAAGCGGCCGCGGCGTCCCCGGCGGCGACCGACTGGAAGCGCGGTTTCGACAATCAGCGTATCGCGGACCTTGGCGACGGGCGTTTCCTTAATCCGCTGATTTCGGGCGACCGGCCCGATCCCGCCATCCTGAAGGATGGGGCGGATTATTATATGACCTTTTCGACGTTCGACAGCTATCCGGGCGTCACCATCTGGCACAGCCGGGACCTGATCAACTGGCAACCGCGCGGGGCGGCATTACACAAGAATATCGGGTCGGTATGGGCGGTCAGCCTGGAGAAGCATGAGGGCCGCTACTTCATCTATATCCCGGTCAAGGCCAGTCCGAACAGCATCTTCGTCATCCATGCGGACAGCATCGACGGGCCGTGGAGCGAGCCGATCGACCTGAAACTCCATGAACATATCGACCCTTGCCATGCGGTGGGGGAGGATGGCAGCCGCTGGCTGTTCCTGTCGGGCGGGGACCGTATCCGGCTGAGCGAGGACGGACTGTCCACGGTTGGCGCGGTCGAGCATGTCTATGATCCCTGGCGCTATCCCGATACCTGGGATGTCGAGGGCTTTTCACCGGAAGGCCCGAAAATCCATCGGCATGGCGGCTGGTTCTATATGCTGACCGCCGTGGGCGGGACGGCGGGGCCGCCGACCGGGCATATGGTGATCGCGGCGCGATCCCGTTCGATCCATGGGCCATGGGAGCAGCATCCCGGCAATCCGCTGGTGCGGACGCAAAGCCTGTCCGAACGCTGGTGGTCGCGCGGCCATGCCAGTCTGGTAGAGGCACCGGACGGCAGCTGGTGGGCCGTCTATCATGGCTTTGAAAATGGGCTGTGGACGTTGGGGCGGCAGACCTTGCTCGATCCGGTCGAGTGGACGGCGGATGGCTGGTTCCGCATGACCGGGGGCGATCTGTCGCAGCCGATCGCGAAGCCGCGGGGAGGTAGGGCGGTTCCGCATGGCATGGCGCTGTCGGACGATTTTGCGACGCTCAATCTGGGGGCGAAATGGAATTTCTTTCGACCAGCGCCGGACGAGGCAAGCCGGGCGCGGGTGGAGAAGGGCGCGCTGGTGCTGAAAGGGCGTGGGACCGCGCCGGTCAATTCGTCACCACTGCTGCTGATCGCGGGCGACCCGTCCTATGAATTTCAGTGCGATATCGAGATTGCGCCGGGCGGGACGGCAGGGCTGCTGCTCTTTTACGACGACAAGCTGTATTGCGGGCTGGGCTTTGACGAAACGCGCTTCGTCACCCACCAATATGGCATGGAGCGGGGCCGCCCCGCCAATCCCCATGGCCGCAAGCTGACGATGAAGGTGACCAATCGCCACCATATCATCGCCTATCATCTGAGTGGTGACGGCGGGCGGACATGGAGCCGCTTCGACCGGGGGATGGAAGTGTCGGGCTATCACCATAATGTGCGCGGCGGATTTCTGATGCTGCGGCCCGGCCTCTATGCTGCGGGTCCGGGCGAGGCACGGTTCCGCAATTTCCGGTTCCGGGCGCTCTAGGATGCCGTCAGCGTCGCGCGGATGGCCGCCTTCAGCACTTTGCCCGCGTCATTTTTAGGCAGGGCATCCCGGAGCACGACGCTTTCGGGATATTTGAAGCGGGCGACGCCATGCTGGCCAAGAAAATCGGCGATGGCGGGAACGTCCGGAGTTGCGTCGCCGCTCGGCACGATGACCGCGACAGCGCGTTCGCCGGTGCGCGGATCGGGGATGCCAACGATGGCGATTTCAAGGATGCCGGGATGACCGATCAGTAGATCCTCAATCTCCTTGGGCGCGATATTTTCGCCATTGCGGATGATGAGATCCTTGATCCGGCCCGTGACGACCAGATGGTCGCCGTCTATCCATGCGCCCTGGTCGCCGCTACGGTAATAGCCGTCCGCGTCGAAGCTGCCTTCCTCATCCTCCGGATGGAGATAGCCGACCATCATCTGCGGCCCGCGCGCGCGGATTTCGCCGTCCGGGGCGATGCGGATGGTGGCGATGCCAGCGCGGCCATCGGTATCGGCGGCATGATCGCGGTCGGCGGGGTCGATCACGCCGACAGTGGTGACCGGCAATTCAGTAGAGCCATAGACGCGGCTGACGATCGCCTTGTCGAAATAGGCGGCAGCGTCGCGAATCAGGCTGGGCGGGACCGATGCGCCGCCGCAGATGAAGAGTTTGAGATCGGGCAGGCGCGTCTCTGCGGCGCGGGCCGAGGCCAGCAGATGCTGGAGGAAGGGGGTCGCCCCGGCCATATGGGTGCAATGCCGGGCGGTCATGATGGCGACGGCCTCATCGGGGTTCCAATATTCCATCAGGATCGCGGTCGTGCCCAGCAGCAGCGGGGTTTCAAAGGCGTAGATCGACCCGCCAATATGGCTGACCGGGGAGGGAACGAGGAAATGGTCGCCCGGTTCGACCAGCCAGTGTCGGCCGATCTGGCGGATCAGCGCGTTGATGCTGTTATGGCTGTGGAGGACGCCCTTGGGCCGTCCGGTGGTGCCGCTGGTATACATAACCATACGGACATCATCGGGATCGACGGTCGGGAACGGCGCGTCGCCCGTTTCCGCCAGCAGGTCGGCAAAGGCGATGTGCTGGCCAGCATCCCCGCGCAGAACGATGACGGCGGGCGGACTTCCCAGCGCCGGGGTGACGCGGGTGAGCATCGCGGCATAATCATGGCCGCGAAAGCTTGCCGGGATGAAGATCATCGCGCTGTTAAGGTCAGCGAGGATGAAGCGCAGGTCATGATCGCGCAGCGAGGGCAGGATCGGGTTGGCGACCATGCCCGCGAGCGTCGCGCCCATGTAGATGATCGCGGCTTCATGCCAGTTGGGCAGCATGAAGGAGATGGCGCTGCCCGGTGTGAAGCGGGCAAGCATCGCCTGCGCCAGGCGGGTGGCCTGCGCGTGGAGGGTGGCGGCGGTCAGGCTGGTGTCGCCGTCGATCAGCAGGATGCGGTCGGGCGTGTCGCGGGCCGCGCGGACCAGCGCGTGGGCGGCGGTCTCCGCCTGCCACCAGCCGTCCTTATAGGCCTGCGCCGCCAAGGCATCGTCGCGGCGGACAGACCATCCGGTGGGCGTCGTGCGCCGGGGGGAAGCGATTTCGGGCATGGCGCAGAAATGCGGGAGTATGGCGGCACGGGCAAGCGGGGTGGCAATCCACCGTCCCGGCGATCAAAATAGCAGCGATATTTCGATGCGTCCGATCCTCCTTTATGGGCAACCGATCAGTTCATGCGAGGGCATCATGCGCATCATCGACAATTTCATCGGCGGCCAACATCAGGCATCGACCTCCACCCGGCTGGGCGACGTGTTCGATCCCGCCACCGGCAAGGTGCAGGCGCAGGTTCGCCTGTCCGATCCCACCGAACTGGATGCGGCCGTCGCCAATGCGCAGGCGGCGCAGCCAGCCTGGGCCGCCATGAACCCGCAGCGGCGGGCGCGAGTGATGTTCAATCTCAAGGCGCTCATCGAAAAGCATATGGATGAACTGGCCGAAATGCTGTCGGCCGAGCATGGCAAGGTCCATTCGGATTCGAAGGGCGACATTCAGCGCGGGCTGGACGTGGTGGAATTTGCCTGTGGCATCCCGCACCTGCTGAAGGGCGAATATACCGAAGGCGCAGGGCCGGGGATCGACGTCTATTCGATGCGCCAGCCGATCGGCATCGCGGCGGGGATCACCCCGTTCAACTTCCCCGCGATGATCCCGATGTGGATGTTCGCGCCAGCGATCGCGTGCGGCAATGCGTTCATCCTGAAACCCTCCGAACGGAACCCGTCGGTGCCGGTGCGGCTGGCGGAACTGGCGATGGAGGCGGGGCTGCCCGCAGGCATCCTGAACGTCGTCCATGGCGACAAGCAGGTGGTGGACGCGATCCTCGACAATCCGGCGATCCGCGCGGTCAGCTTTGTCGGGTCGTCCGACATCGCCCAATATGTCTATGGCCGTGGCGCATCGAACGGCAAGCGGATGCAGTGCATGGGCGGGGCGAAGAATCATGGCATCGTCATGCCAGACGCCGATCTGGACCAGGCGGTCGCGGACATATTGGGCGCGGCTTATGGATCGGCGGGCGAGCGTTGCATGGCGTTGCCGGTGGTGGTGCCGGTGGGCGAAGCGACGGCAGTGGCGCTGCGGGCCAAGCTGGAAACCGGCATTGCGGGCCTGCGCGTCGGCGTGCCGAGCGACCCCGACGCCCATTATGGTCCGGTGGTCAGTTCGGCCCATAAGGCACGGATTGAAAACTATATTCAGATGGCGGTTGATGAAGGGTCTGAACTCGTCATCGACGGGCGCGGCTTTGCGTTGCAGGGCTTTGAGGAAGGCTTCTTCCTCGCGCCCACTTTGCTCGACCATGTGAAGCCGGACATGAAAAGCTATAATGAGGAGATTTTCGGGCCGGTGCTCCAGATGGTCCGGGCGGAGACGTTCGAGGAAGCGCTGAGCTATCCGAGCAGACATCAATATGGCAATGGCGTCGCGATCTTTACCCGCAACGGCGACTATGCGCGCAAATTCTGCGCCAATGTCGAGGTCGGCATGGTCGGCATCAACGTGCCGATCCCGGTACCGGTCAGCTATCACAGCTTTGGCGGCTGGAAGCGGTCTGGCTTTGGCGACATGAACCAATATGGCATGGATGGGGTGCGTTTCTATACGCGGGTCAAGACGATCACCCAGCGCTGGCCGAGCGGCGGCGCGGTGACGGACCAGAGTTTCGTTATCCCGACGATGAGCTGAACATAGGCGCAGATGATATATGATTTAACATAATCCTTGTTATCAAACTTTATCTGCTTCGATTTTCGGCAGGCGGGGTATGCGGGCGACCGTGTGGCCCTCCTTTGCCACTGGCTCATCACCGCACACTTGCAAAGTCCGGTTGCCCTGCGGAAACTCCATGATACATCCATGCCGCTGGCAGTCGGCTTTGCTGCGGTGGCGAACATGCTTCAATCACCGTTCACATTCGGACTGCCATAGGGAGATCATCGCACGTTGATGAAGAATCGGCGGCAGAATGAAGGGATGAGTTGAAGCATGACAATCGCGCGGAGTTTGACTGGACTGACAATCGCCATGGTCGCAATGGCCGCCACGCCAGCGCTGGCCCAGGCTGGCGATCCCGCCAAGGGCAAGATCGTGTTCGCCCGTTGCGCGCTGTGCCATGACGTCAAGGCTGGACCCAAGAAAATGGGACCGAATCTGGCGGGTCTGTTCGGCCGTACATCGGGCACGGTGGCAGGCTTCACTTACTCGCCCGCGATGCAGAAGGCCAAGATCCGCTGGGACGCCAAGACGCTCGACACATTCCTGACCAAGCCCAATGCCCTTGTTCCGGGTAACCGCATGGCCTTTGCCGGCGTGCCGCAGGCTGCCGACCGCGCCAATCTGATCGCCTATCTCAAGGCCGAAGCGAAATAGGCTTCATGCCTTCATGTCGATGATGGCGATCAGGCCGCCATCATCGGCATTGCGCAGCCGCACCGACGCCTCGAAACTCATGGCGAGGGATCGGGCGATGGTGAGGCCTATGCCGGTCCCGGTGCGTCCGCCCGGCTGACCGGTAGCGCCGCGCGTGAAGGGTTCAAACATCTGGTCGAGCCGGTCGGCGGGGATGCCCGGTCCATGGTCGCGGATTTGAATCAGCACCCGCCCGCCTGCCCGCGCGCACCCGATGTCGGCGCTGCCGCCATAGCGTACCGCATTATCGACCAGATTGGCGATACAGCGGGTCAGCGCATTGGGCTTGACCCGGACAGTCCCGCCGCAGCCGGTCAGGAATCGCACCGGCGCGCCAAGCTCCTCCGCATCTTCGGCCATGCTGGCGAGCAGCGAGTCGATGTCGATGACCGACCACTCCTCCCGCGCCTCGGTACTGCTGGCAAGATCCAGCCCTTCGCGCACCAGCCGCTGCATCGCTTCATGATCGGCGAGCAGACGCGCGCGCAACTCCACATTCTCAACCAGTTCCAGCCGCAGCCGCAGCCGGGTGAGCGGCGTTTGGATGTCATGGCTGATCGCGGCGAGCAGCTGGGTCCGTTCGGCAAAGCCCGCGCGGGCGCGCCGCTGCATCAGGTTGAAGGTTGAGAGCGCGGCGCGCACTTCTTCCGGCCCGCGTTCGGGAATTTCCTCCGGGTCGAGCGAGACCGAGAAAGCCTCCGCTGCCTGCTCCAGCCTGCGCAATGGCTTGGACACGAACCGGGCGACAAATATTGCAAGCCCCGCCGACGCCGCGACAATGACCAGCAAATAGAGCGGATTGAAGATGGTGCTGGGCGGTTTGGCGAGGCGCGGGAAGCTGAGCGCCATTTCGCGCCGTTGCCCGGCCTGATCGGTGAAGCGGACGATCCAGCAGTCGGGACGCGGCGCATCGACCAGCCCGGCCGCCCGTTCCCACCGGCCGGTATAGGTGGCAAAGCACAGGCCGGTAGGCACCTGCCCTGCCTCTGGCTGCGAATGCGGACCAAAGCGTTCGGCGAGCGACTGTTGCAGGGCCGTATCCGGTTCGGTGAGCGAGATGCCCTGCGGCACCGGGGCGGCACCCATGATGCTGTGATCGGCCATCATCGATTCTATTCGCGCGGGATCACGCCGCAGGCGGTCGGCAATGTCCACCGCGCTGGCCACGACGCGCTGCCGCCGCACCCGCTCGAAATCATGGCGGCGGGTCTGTTCCGCCACCAGCAAAGCGATGATCGCGGCGATAGACATGCCCAGCGTCAGGATGACGAAAATCTGGCCGGCCATGGACCGGAAAAAGCTGCGAACCCGGCCGCCCAGTCGCCTCATCACGAATAATCCACCGCGCTGGCCAGCACATAGCCTTCGCCGCGCACCGTCAGGATCAGTTCGCTGCCGCCCGCGACGTCGGCCAGTTTCTGACGCAAGCGGCTGATCTGGAGGTCGATCGAGCGGTCGAACGCGGCGGTGGCGCGCCGTTCGGGCAACAATGCTTCCCGTCCCAGAACGATATTGGGTTGCTCGATAAAGTGGCACAATAGCCGATATTCGGCCGACGACAGCATGACCAGCCGGTCGTCGGGCGCGATCAGCCGTCGCTGCACCAGATCGAGCCGCCACGGACCAAAATGCGCATAGCGCATCGCACCCGTCCTGCCCTGCGTTCCGGTGTCGCCGCGCCCCCGGCGCAGCAGGTTGGCCCAGTCGGCCCGAAG
>NZ_CAVK010000243.1 GCF_000382885.1 Sphingobium indicum BiD32 | reverse complement strand
GATGAAGCGGATACGGTTTACGGAAGAGCAGATTATCGGGGTGCTGAAGGAGGCTGAGGCAGGCGCGAAGACTGCCGATCTGGCCCGCAAGCACGGTGTGTCGGAAGCGACGCTTTACAACTGGAAGGCCAAGTACGGCGGTCTGGAAGTGTCCGAGGCCAAGCGTCTTCGAGCGCTGGAGGATGAGAACGGACGCCTCAAGCGGCTTCTGGCCGACGCGATGCTGGACAACGCAGGCCTGAAGGACCTGCTTTCAAAAAAATGGTAACGCCTGCCGCCAAGCGGGAAGCGGTCGCGCATCTTCAGGCCCTGCTTGATGTCAGCGAGCGGCGGGCGTGCAGGGTCATCGCGGCGGATCGTACGAGCGTGCGCTATCGATCCCGGCGCGGCGCTGATGGCGACCTGCGCGAGAAGTTGTGCGCCTTGGCGCAGGAACGACGACGGTTCGGCTACCGCCGCCTGCACATCCTGCTGCGGCGCGACGGGGTCTTGATCAACCGCAAGAAGACCCAACGGTTGTATCGGGAAGAAGGCTTGACGGTTCGCCGCCGCAAAGGGCGCAACCGCGCGGTTGGCACCCGCACACGTCCACCTGTGCTGGCCTTGCCGAACCAATGCTGGAGCCTCGACTTCGTGCATGACCAGCTTGCCACCGGGCGCCGGTTCCGCGTGCTCAATATCGTCGATGACGTGACCCGCGAGTGCCTGGCTGCGGTGCCGGATACGTCGATCTCGGGCAAGCGGGTCGTTCGCGAACTGACCGATCTCATCGCCAAGCGCGGCAAGCCTGGCATGATCGTCAGCGATAATGGCACCGAACTGACTTCCAACGCAGTATTGGCGTGGTGCGGCGAGGCCCACATCGAATGGCATTACACCGCGCCCGGGAAGCCGACCCAGAACGCGTTCGTCGAGAGCTTCAATGGCCGGATGCGCGACGAACTTCTCAACGAGACACTGTTCATGAGCATGGGGCACGCCCGCGAAAAGATGACCGCATGGGCCGACGATTACAACACCGGCAGGCCACACTCCTCGCTCGGATACGCCACCCCGGCGGCGTTCGCCGCCCAATTGAATAAGCAATGGCCTGCTTCGCTACGCCCTACGGGCTCCGCTGCACAGGCCATTGCTTACCCGGCGCTCGTGCGCGACAACGATGCCGAGGCTCTAATCGCGACCGGATGAAGGTTGGGGGTCACGTCATACGTCTGTCGGATCCCGGTTTGCCGCCGAATTTCCGGCGTCCGGACAGCTTCGGCGGTGAACCCGGCTGACTGAGCGTCGGCAGAGTGCAAATATGGTCGACTGTCATGGACAGAGGCACCGGGAGCACGAAAGTGCGGGCGGGCCGATGCGCACAATGAGCGGCAGGCCCGCGATCGACACGTTCAGGTCGCCCATTCGGTGAAGTCCGAAAACCCCATGAGGCCCGGTTCGCGAACCTGACTGAAGATCACCACCCGCATTCCAAGCGGCGCCTGCAGCAACGGCACATCTCGCTGTCGAAAATATCCGCCAGCGGATCACCGTGCTAATCAGATTGGCAGTTCCAACAGCCCCTCGACATTTCCAGCCTGATTTGTTGGGGTCGACCCCCGGACGGCATCAAAGTGTGCCAAAATGGGGTCGTTGTAGATCTCGAGCGAGGAGGCCGTCCATGGAACAGATTCATTCCACCTGACAGGAGGCAGCGATGCGGCAGACAGGATTGTTTGGATTGTCGGACCATCTGAAGCGGTTGTCGGCGCACGGCGATCCGCTGGAGGAACCCCGGCCGGATCATCGACTTCGAGGCATTTCCCCCGGTTCTGGCTTCTGGCTGCGGCACTGGCCTATGGCGACGGGGCCAGGGGCGGCCGTCCGCCCTATGACCCTGTGGTGACGCTCAAGGTGCTGGTGCTGGCTGCGCTTCCTGAGCGTCGATCTTGGCGCACCAACGCACGATGCCAATACGATCCGGCTGTTTCGCGAGAAGCTGACCGAGGCCGATGCGCTCGACGCGGTGTTCACCGACTTCGACCGACAGCTCAAGGAACGTGGTGACCTCGCCATGGACTGGATGGTGACCGATATTTGTGCAGAGTGAGATCGCCCCCACATAGTCATGAGGTTACCCATGCTTAATAATACACACTGCAGCCATTAGACAGCATTCGCACAGATCTTGGGGCAATATTTGTGCCAATGGAGCTCAGTCGCTCGAAATGGTTGATGACTTCGGTATAGTCGGCGAACGGCGAGAAGATGTCGAGGCATTGCCTTGCGGCCGGAACTTTGGCCGAACTGTTCGCCCTGTTTTGCAAGCTACGCAAACGAAGCGAACGCAAGGCGGGACAGGTCTACCCCATCATCACGCTTCAGGAATCGGATATTGGAAGTACCCAGATCGTTTCCTATCCAACGGCGTCTCGACTCAAGTTTCTGCAATGAGGAAGAGCGCGTGCGCTTGGGAGACGAGACGATCATCCCCTTGGCGCGCTGTTGCCAGAATGCGCAGCGTTCTGCGCCCATTACGGACGATGAACGCGTCGATACGCAGGGATTTGGTCCCGATGGCAGCGCGACTGTACTCGATGGATAGGTTGATAAGTTCCACGCCTGCGCCACGTTCTAATCTTGCCAGATCGCAGGCCGCCGTTTGTAATGCCGCTCCAACTATGCCTCCGTGGAAGGCGGGCACCGCGCGAGCGCCG
>NZ_CAVK010000244.1 GCF_000382885.1 Sphingobium indicum BiD32 | reverse complement strand
GGCGGGGGCGGTCTGTCCCGCCAGCCCCGCCGACAAGGACAGATATTGGCAGGGCAGCGCGGCGAACGTGCTGGCCGCCGTGTTCCTCTGGATCGCCGACCAGCCGGGCGAGCAAAAGACCCTCGCCCGCGCCCGCGAGATTGTGAGCCTCAGCCGCAAGGACTTCACCGAAGGCTTTTTAGTAAAGATGGCCGCTTCGAGCGCCTTTGGCGGCGCGATCCGGGAGATGGTCAGCCCCTATCTGGATTTGGCGCAGGAGACCTACAGCGGCATCATGTCCAACTTGTCGGAGAATACCAAGTTTCTCTCCGACCCGCAGGTGAAGGCCGCGACGGCCACGTCGAGCTTCGACATGGCCGACCTGATCCGAGGTCCCGTGACGGTCTATCTGGTGATCCCGCCCGACCGCATCGACACGCAGCGCACCTGGCTCCGGCTGATGACCACGGCGGCCATGCATACCTTCAAGCGCTATCCGCTTGAAGGACGCCCGCCGCACCGCTGCATGATCCTGATGGACGAGTTTCCCGCCCTTGGCCGGATCGAGGACATGCCGCGCGACATTGCCACCATGTCTGGCTACGGCATCGACTTTACGCTGATCGTGCAGGGGCTCGACCAGCTCAAGGACATCTACGGCGCGGCGGCGGGGACAATCCTGTCCAACTGCGCCTATAAATGGTTCTGCAACGTCAACGACCTTGAGTCCGCCAAATACCTCTCCGACACGCTCGGCAAGCAGACCGTGCGCACCATCGGGCGGGGCGAGAACCAGAACGAAGGGCCGGGCGGCGCGGGCAAGGGCGAGAGCGTCAATTACGGCGAGACCGGCAGGCCGCTCCTGATGCCCGACGAGGTATTGAGCCTGGGCCGCGACGTGGCGATTGTCCTCAATCCCGAAGGCCGCCCGCATTATCTCCGCCCCGTCGATTACTGGCAGATACCGGAAGCCTTCGCCTCGCTCGCCGCCACCTATCCGATGCTCTATTGGCAGCCGCCGCTCGGCTGGGACGACAACCCGTATTTTGTGCGGCGCGGCAAGGAGGAAGGCGACGGGCGGGAGGGCGGCCAGAGGAAGGCCGACCCGCCAAAGACTTCCTCCGGCCCCATGAGCCGGAGGCGGGCGCTGTCGATCCTCGACCTTACCGAAGGAGCGACCCCTGCGGAAATCATCGCCGCGCACAGGCGGCTGATCAAGAAGCTGCATCCCGATACCGGCGGCTCCAACGGTGTCGCGCAGCTTCTGAACGAAGCGCGCGACGTACTTACGGAGCGCGCGCCGTGAAACCTTCGCCGCACACGCACGTCTTGTGCTATAATGCAGGCGTTGCGGCGCTCTTGCGAGTCGTTGTGGCAAGCGGATCGGGCAGCATCTGTCCCGCCGCATACAGTTCTACCCCACGCTCCCGCACGACCTGTGCTATCCTGAGATATGGCTTAGGAGAGCGTGCAAGCCATGGACGGGGTACCCGTCCGCTTGGCAAGGGCGGCGCTTCGCCCTCCCGTTGCATCCCTCCCGAGCAGGGGTTTCCCACCCCATGCACCCGTGCGGGGAGCCTTCGTGCTCCCTGCGACCCATGACGGAGGCTTTGCCTCTGCGACACCATTCAGGGGCGTTCCTGCCCCTGAAGACCCAGACCAAGGCACGTCGTCCTTGGAACCTGACGCGGGGCTATCGCGCCCCTCGACCCACTCGCCGGAGACTTCCGCGTCCCGGCACCCACGGCCAGAGCTTGCGCGCTCTGGACGACGCGCAGGGGGCTTTCACGCCCCTGCACCCTGACGGGGGGTATTCGTCCCCCTCGACCCGCCGCCGGACAAAACCGGCTGAAAGGAGGTGTGCTTGACCGACGAGACCGGCCCCCGCCCGAACAAGCCCGATCAGGGCACATCCGCCCGTCGCAAGTCCGAAAAGCGCCAGCGCGTCCGGCAGGTCAAAACCCGCATGACCGAGGCCGAGCATGCAGTTTTTCTTGCCCGCGCCGACAAGGCGGGGATGACCTCCGCCGCCTTTTTGCGCGCCGCCGCAATCGGCGACGCCGGACCCCGCGCCCAAAAGCGCGTCCCCGCAGACGCTTCCGTTCTGCGTCAGGTGCTCGGTCACATCGGCAAGACCGGCAGCAATCTGAACCAGATTTCCCGCTACCTGCACACCGGCGGCGAGGCGCAGACCGTCCTGCCGGACATTCGCGAGGCGCTCGCCGATCTCGCCCGCATACGCGGGCTCATTTACGACGCTCTCGGCAAGGAACCGGACGCCGCCGCGCCGGTCCTGCCGTCACCCCCACCATCGCCGCCGGAATCATGAGGCGCGGTCATGATTATCAAAGGGGGATCGCGGGCCGGACCACAGCAACTTGCCGCCCACCTCCTACGCGCCGACACCAACGAGCGCGTTGACATTCTGGAGCTGGACTCCGCCGTGGACGATCTCTCCGCGACCTTCCGCGACTGGCAGACCCTCTCCGAGGGCACACGCGGCACCAAGGGGCTCTATCACGTCAATATCGACCCCGACGCCCGCTATGACATGACGCCCGCGCAATGGGCCGAAGCCGTGGCGGTGCTGGAAAAAGAACTTGGCCTGGACGGCCAGCCGCGCGCCGTCGTGCTGCATGAGAAGAAAGGCCGCCAGCACATCCATATCGTCTGGGCGCGCACCGACCTTGAGACGATGACCATGCGCTCCGACAGCAACAATTATCTCGCCCATGAACGCGCCAGCCAGAAACTTGAACTGGCGTTCGGGCATGAGCCGGTGCCCGGCAAACATGCCAAGCGCGACCGCAGCAAGCAGCCCGACTTCCCCCGCGCCGAGGTCAATCATGGCGAATGGCAGCAGGCCGAGCGCAGCGGCATCAGCGTCGCCGACCGCCGCGCGCAGATGGCCGCCCTTAAGGAAGCCAGCGACAACGGCGCGGCCTTCAAATCCGCGCTTCAAGAAGCGGGCTATATGCTGGCGCAGGGCGACAAGCGGGACTTTGTGCTGGTGACGGCGGAAGGCTCCGTCCTCAGCCTCAGCCGCGAGCTGAAAATGAAGGCCGCCGAGGTGCGGGCCTTCATGGCGGACGTGGACCGCGCCGCGCTCCCGACCGCATCCGAAGCCAAGACCGCGCAGCGCGCCCGTGCGGAGGCTGCCGTTCCCGCCCCCGACATTGAAATGCAGAGGCCATCCATCGAAGATCTCGCACCCGCCCAGGAAGCGCCGCGCGAGATTCCCGATGGAGCCACGCTTGATCCGCGCGTCGCAGAGGCCCTTGCCGCGCGCGAACAGGCCGACGCGGCCAAGCTGGCCGAGTGGCATGCTGCCGAGCTGCGCCAGACCGAATATGTCCTGAAACGCGACGACGAGCCGAAGCTCGCCAGTCTTGATCGCCAACACACAGCGGAGCGCGAGCGGCTGAAGCGCGAACAGCGCGAAGCCAGGGGCGGCATCGAGGGCTTTATCGAGGCGTTGCAAAACCGCCTCAATCCGGGCCGTGGCGCGGAGAAGCTGGCAGAGCGCAAGAAGGAATGGCGGCAGATGTATGCGCGGCAGGAACGGGAGAAAGCCGACCTCGAAGTGCTATTGGCGCAGAACAGGGCCGAACACCTCGACGAGCTGAAAGAGCGCCATGCGCAGCAAAGCCGCGAACAGCAGGCGATCTTCGCGCGGGAGCGCGAGCGCTACGCCGAAGACGCCGCGCGCGCCGCAAGATTGCTTGAACAGATCGCGGAAGACCGCCGTATGCAAGAAGAACAGGCGCGGCAGCAAGGGCGCGGGCCGGACGGCCCGCCCGGAAGGACAAAGTAAGCGGCTCGCGTTTCCTGCAACCGGAACCGGGCCGCACCAAAAAGAAAAAGGTTGCCACGGATAAGGGCGGCAGCATCGCCGACAGCGCCTTCGCGCGGTTCTTCGACATCGCCGCGCTACAAGCCGCCGTCGCGTCGCGTTTCCTGCAAATGGAAGAAGTGGCTCTGCCGCCCGCGACCGACCGCAACGCCACGGATAAGGACGGCGACGTTCCCGATGATCCGCCCGAATTGGTGCCGACCTTCATGCCGACTGTGCGCCGCGTGATCTCGCGTTTCCTCGGTTCGAGGAAGAATCCGCGCGGCAAGAACCGCCGCAGGCGCGGACTTCGCGCACTTCTTTCGCGGCTCGCTTTCCGGTCGAAGTTTCTCTCCGCACCGGCTACGCCGCCCGCGCCCAAGCCCAAAGTGCCTGAGCCGCCGCCGTCAAAGCCGCCGCGCGGGCCGAACCGGCCTTTGCGCGGGCGCTTTAACCGGCCCTCCGGGCCGTGACCCCGAAGGGGGCGGGGTTAAAACCCCGGCCCCTTCAGGCGGCGCTTGATGATCGCGCGGTTGATGTTTTCGAGCGAGGCCAGTGCATTCGAGCGGTCGGCGGTAGCCGGTTCGCTGTGCGCCAGTTCCTGGCTGACGCGGAAGAATTTCGAGTGCAGGACGCATTCCGGCAGGTGATCGAGTTCGGCGGCGACGATGAGGCGCATGGGGCTGTCTCCTTCTTGCTGAGGCCGCAACCATCACGGCCTTTCATGCCCCGATGACGGCAGCGGGAAGACCGGAGCGCACCCGCAGGGCCGCAACAAAGAGAAGGAGCCTGATAAGGCTTGCGCCCACAGGGCAGACTGATGCCAGGGTGCAGGATCAAAAGGACGCTATGGGAGCGGCGCGGCAGAGAGACCTAGCTGCGCCTTATCGCCCCCTCAAATCCGCCCGAACTGTCTGGCTAGAAATCCGCAATCAGGCGAATTGAAGCGGCGCCATCCCTAAAGTAGGGATGGCGCCGTTCTTGTAGGTCAGAGCCGCACGCATCCCCGCAGGGTATTGCGCAGCACCGCAGTTGAATTGCTGAGAGAGGCTTCGCCTTCCAGCCGTCCGTTGATACGCAGCATCACCGTCCCGTTTTGCTGCATGAGCAGGGGAACAAGTTGCGTTCCTGTCAGGCCGCCGATCCATTGCGTGGCGTTTGCATTGGCGCGCTGAACGGGGATGTTGACGAGCCGACCGGAGAAGTTCCACGTCATCGTTAGTGCATTGCCGACCGAGGGCTTGTTGAGCAGCATCGCCATATAGGGCTTGCCGCCTTCGCAATAGAGGCTGAGAGATTCGATATTGGGAGATGCCGCCGCGCTCACATAAGCTATGGGCGCGCGGCCCTGCACCGGAACGACTTCCCAGGGTGTGCCGGGAAGCGGCACCGCCGTTTCGGGCGGGCTATTGTCCAGCATCGTCTTGATTTCCGGCGCGACTGGCAGCCGCCCGCCTGCCGCAGGCGGATAGACCGTTAGCTTGCCCCGCTCCCAAAGACCCACCTGTACCGCCCGGCGCGCCGGGTCGATCATCACATAGGCTTGCTCCACACCGCCCTGATGCTGCGCATTACCGGAAAGATAATAATAATTCCCGGCCCGCTGCAATGGCGAGACGGCGGAGAGATTGGCCCGCAGCACCGCCATCTTCGGTCCCATCCGGGCTTTCAAGGCCGCAGCCACGGCGCCCTTGTCGAACAGGTCGATATTGTCCTTCGCGTAGCTTCCGGGATATTTGCCGACGAGGCTGGCGAGATTGGTCCATTCCGCTGGAATGCCTTGCACGGCAACCGCCGGTTCGGGCCGTGGCGGCGCTGGTGTGCCCGCAGGGGCGCTGCCCTTGCAGAGCGTGAACATGCCACCCCCCGTGAAGGCCGCATGGAAGGGATCGGGGCGCTGGCCGCGCGGCAGATCGGATTCAAAGCGGATAACACCTTGCTTCTCGCCGTCGTTCACAAACATGAGAACCCGGCCAAAATCATTGTTGCTGACCGGAAAGGGAAAGAACACGGCCATGATGCCCTCATAGCGCGCGCCCATGAAGGTGAGCGCATATTCCACCCGAGGGGGCTTCATTTCCCGGCCATTGGCGCGGAATGTCATGCCCTTTTCGTCGATAGTCACGCGCGGCTCCTTCGCGCAGTCGCCGCGCGGAGCATAGCTGCCAAAGATATGGTCGATGCCCTGATCCTTGAAGCTGGATAGCGGAAGCGCCTCTGCACTTGCGGCAGCAAGCGTGGCAATAGCGCAAGCAGCGAGGCTTGCGCCGGAAAGGCGGAGCGCGGACCGCATCGAGAACGGCGATGTCATGTCAAAGCCCCCCTACATGAAACCCCTGCCCGTCAGGGATCGTTGCGTGGTTAATACAATCTTGATGGCTCGACAATGAACGGGAGAACAAGAACGAACTGTCCAGACGTTTTAGGAACAGAAAATGAAGTCCAAAGGTCCGTTTCTTAAAAATATGACCGAATGAGTTAATCTCTCCGCAAGGGCGCGTCCGGCGAATAGCCGGATGGGGCTCTATGCCGCGCTGATGCTTGCGGCACCGAGCCGCGTTTCGCGTCTCGGCCAGAAGGTAGCGATCCCGCGCGCGAAATATGCGCGGCCTTCGTCCGCAATCTCATTCGGCGGCCTATGCCCGCCTTCCTGTTTTTTGGGGCGTAACGCCCTTCTTTGTTTGAGGGGCTGCGCCCCCTTGCTGTCAAGACCAAGCCCTATGGGGCGGAAAACGGAGGCCGTGTAGTCCCCCGGATCAGGTCCGGGCTCCGGCCCGCACCATCCCCCGTTTTCCGGTCCTGACAGCAGACCCCCGCTCATTGCCGCGTGGCTAGTCGGTTGCATGCGCAACCCCTAAGCCAAGGAGAAAAGGCAATGAAACAAGATGTTTATGAGAGAGTGACCGCCCACATTGTGGCCGAACTGGAAAAGGGCGTCCGCCCTTGGTTCAAGCCGTGGAACGCCGAACATGCCGCAGGAAGGATTACCCGTCCTTTGCGCGCCAACGGCCAGCCCTATCGCGGCATCAATGTTCTGATGCTATGGGGAGCCGCCAGCGAGCGCGGATATAGCGCCCCCATCTGGATGACCTTCAAACAGGCGCAGGAGTTTGGCGGCCATGTCCGCAAAGGCGAAAAGGGCAATCTGGTCGTTTACGCCAACACCATCACCAAGACCGAGACCGACGAGAACGGGCAGGAGAACGAGCGCGATATTCCGTTTATGAAGGGATACACCGTTTTTAACGTCGAGCAGGTGGAAGGGCTTCCCGCGCATTTCTATGCACTGGCCGAGCGCCCCGCCGAGAGCGTGGAGCGCATCGCGCATGCTGAGGCATTCTTTGCCGCGACCGGCGCGGATATTCGCCACGGCGGGAACCGTGCCTATTTCAGCCCCGCAGAGGATCGCGTGCAAATGCCCCCCATTGAAGCCTTCCGCGATGCCGAAGCCTATTACGCCACCCTTTCCCATGAAATGACCCACTGGACGAAAGGCAAAGACCGCCTTGAGCGGGATTTTGGTCGCAAGCGCTGGGGCGATTCCGGTTATGCGATGGAGGAACTTGTCGCCGAGCTTGGCGCGGCTTTTCTCTGTGCCGATTTGGCCTTGAGCCCCGAACCGCGCGACGAACACGCCGCCTATCTCGGGCACTGGCTCGCCGTGCTCAAAGAGGACAAACGCGCCATTTTCAGCGCCGCCGCCCACGCGCAGCGCGCCGCCGACTATCTGCATGGTTTGCAGCCGCAGACCGAAGAAGTGAGAGAAGCCGCCTGACAGCGAAACGCCGGAGGGGAAACCCTCCGGCTTTTACGGAGCCGCCGCCATGCGTGATGGCGGCTATTCCTCTTTCCCGCCCCCCCACCCCTGAGTGGACGGCGCGGCCTTTGGGGC
>NZ_CAVK010000245.1 GCF_000382885.1 Sphingobium indicum BiD32 | reverse complement strand
CCCGCAACGTAGCTGATCCCGGTATCAAGCTCCGGCCCATTGTTCGCGGCGATGAAATCCCGAACCCGCCCCTGGAACTCCAATTGTTCAGGCGTGTAATTCCAATCCAAACGTCCCTCCCAATCACCTCATGGTGGTAGCAACTGTCAAGCCGCCGCATGGCCAGTTTGCAGTCTTCGTGTCCACCATGACGTTTTCTTCGATCCGCACACACCTATCCAGGGATAGGCCTGCAAACCTCAAACCATTCTTCTAAGCCGCTCAGTTGCCTCAAAACAGATTGCGCGATTGAATCTTTGCGGACGGCTGGGCCCCGCGCCACATGCATTCATTTGGGCGTTGCTTAGACTATTTGGAACTTTCCAATCCGGCGATCCAAGCTTCGACCAGATGCGTCCCTTCCGCATTTCCCTTGGTAATATCGAGGCCTCGGTCTGCTACAAGTGCGGCGGCAACCGCCAGAAAAACAAATGCGGCCCCTTCTGGAGATGCGGTGCCTGGATTTCGGTCGGTCCTTTCAAATGCTTCCTGAAGAGCTCGCGCGATCTTTGTCCGGACTACCTCTACATGCATCACAAGTTGTTCGCGCAGTGCTTCATATCGGTGTCCGAGGCTCATGATTTCCATTGTTAGCAGACCGCTTGGAGCTCTGGTCTGAAGGTTCCACAGGGCTTGGAGCGGCTGCTCCGCTTTCAGTGCCTCGTCGATTTTTCGACAATGTCCTTCAGCGAGCTGCTGGAAGAAAGCGATCAGCAAATCTTGGGTCGTTTCATAGTAGTAGCGCACAAGGGAGGGGTTCATGCCAGCTTCTGTGGCGATGCCTCGAACCGTCAGGGCGGAGGCGCCCTGATTGCTAATGAGTCGTTCAGCGGCTTCAAGAATCAACGCCTTCGATTGTTCGGGCTGTAATCTGCGCCGCTTCTGCATCACCACCTACCTATTCCCCGGCGTTGCCGTTGGTTCTGATATGATCCCCCTATCCGTCCTTGACAGCGCACTCAACGCGAGATAGCAATCCACTATTGCCCATGTAGGCAGTAGTGGATTGCTGGGAGCGCTGGAGCGGTTTCGACTTGCGCAAGTTCATTTCGCCACGGAGGAAGTTATGACAGTTGAAGCAGTCGAAGGCCTTGCAGTTCGGTCGGTTACGCAAGAGGAGGTAGAGTTTTTTTTCGAGAACGGATGGGTAAAACTGCCGGGATTGATAAATCGCAGCGCCGCCGCGGAGTTACTTCGCCGAGCCAAGCGAATATTCGGTGAGGATGGTCGTGCTGGTCTCGAACCGATTTCAGATAAGGCTGTGCTCAAGGTCAAAACACAGGGCTGGTTTCGCACGGCGGTGCCGATTTCTGAAAAGGACGAAGCATTTCGTGAACTTGCCTCGTCGGAAGACTTGGGGCGCAACGCCGCCCGCTTGTTCGGGCGCGACAGTTCAATCCGGTTGACCCTTAACAACCTCACCTGCAAGCTGCCCGCTGACACCGAACGTGGTAAGGGCACGGATTTCCATCAAGATACCACGCAGCATATGGCCTTTGAAGCCAATACCATGAATATCTGGATTGCGCTCGACGAAGTGACGCCAGATATGGGCGCGATGCAATTTTACTCCGGCTCCCATAAGCTTGGGAATCTGGGTGATCTGCTCAATCCCGCGACGCTGGAAAGCTGGGAACCACGACTTGCACATTCCTGTACAAAGACGGACCCGATCTCCCTGCAGCCTGGCGATGCGACAGTGCATACCAACCTGATGATTCATGGCACCGGTCCGAATCTCACAAACCGCCCCCGCTGGTCGTACATAGGGATGTATTTGCCCGCCGACACCCGGTACACAGGCGCGGACAGCTTCTATACCAACGGGCTCGAACTGAAGCCGTGGAGCGTGATTGATCATCCGAGTTTCCCGGTGATCTACGAAGGGAACGTATGAAGTTCGGATATCCGCCTCGGCAGTGAAGGGGCGTTTTCTAGTTCCGAATGGAGCTTTGGCGACACGATTTGGCCGTGCATGATGTCTCGGGATCATGCACGGCCTCTTTGATAGTTGGGACAGCCATCAGTCTGGCGGGATGGAATTCTGGATCGAGGTTCCTTCAAAGCCCAGCGCGTCTGGCAGGCGGCGTCAGCTGTCAGCCCGGTGCGGGTGTGTGTGAGGAACCGTGAACGAAAGTAATCGGGACCATGTATGAGTTGCTGCGCGGCCTTTCGGTTTTGGAGGCATCTTCTTTCGTCGCTTCGCCCTCGGCGGGTCTTTATTGCGCACAAATGGGCGCGGAAGTGATCCGGGTGGACCAGATCGGCGGCGGCCCGGACTTCCATCGCTGGCCGGTTACTGAATCAAACGATTCACTCTACTGGGAGAACCTCAATCGGGCGAAAAAGTCGGTCGCGCTCGATCTGGGCAGACCGGAAGGGCGTGAACTGCTGCAAGCACTGGCGCGTTCCACAGGGCAACTGATCACGAATTTCCCAGCTGAGGGCTTCCTTGGCCATGATAGGCTGGCCGCAGGACGGCCCGATCTCGTAACGGTACGCGTAATGGGTTGGCCCGACGGATCCCCGGCGCTTGATTACACCGTGAATAACGCGGTCGGCTATCCGATGATGACGGGGCCGGGGCCGGAGCCAGTGAACCATGTTTTGCCCGCCTGGGATCTGTTGACTGGTGCCTATGCTGCTTTTGCGTTGCTGTCGGCACTGCGCCGCCGTGATGCCACGGGGCAAGGCTGCGAAGTGAGAGTGCCGTTGTCGGATGTCGCTATCGGCACCGTCGCCAACCTCGGCGGCGTGGCCGAAATGCTGTATGCACGAACTGATCGTCCGCGGCTTGGGAATGTGGTCTATGGACTGTTCGGGCGCGATTTCGTGACAGCTGATGGTGTACGCACGATGGTTGTGGTGGTGACGCCGCGACAGTGGGCCAATCTTGTTGCCGCCCTTGGGGTGGGAGACGCGGTGGTTCGACTAGAAGCCGAACGAGGTGTTTGTTTTGCGGAAGATGACGGATTACGCTTTGCTCATCGTGACGCATTATTTCCTTTGTTTAATGCGGCGATCGCCGCCCGCACGCATGCCGAACTTGTGGTCGCCTTCGATGCTGGCGGGATAGTCCATTCAGCCTATCGCACCATGCTGGAGGCAGTAGACGATCCTATCATGGTTAGAGATAATCCGATCTTTGGACAGGCGCACAACCCAAGCGGGCTTGTCTACCCTGCTGCTGGTGCCTTTGCCAGTGTGTCGGAGATGGAACGTGCCGCTCCTTGTCCCGCGCCGCGCAACGGACAGCATAGCGAAGAGGTACTCGCCGAGCGGCTTCAGCTAGACTCGAGCGAGATTGGTCGCCTGATTGACGCCGGAATTGTAGGAACAAGCGAGTGATAAATCTAACTATCTCGCCGAACTCGATAACTGCTTGAGTGGTTGCCTGACGGTCGCGTGATGAGCGATCCGTCGAGCAAGTCCGCGCTTAGATAGTGCGAGAGGTGCTGCGGCCAGAAGAAAACGTCGGGTTCGAGACGATGGGCGCCGGCGGGTGAAGGTTTGCCGGCAATCGTTGAAAGGGCTGCATGATGCGGGAACTAGAACAGGCAATCAATGGTGCTTTGGTGTTTCGTGATGCGGCGCTTGTGGCGTTGAGGAGGCGGTTGGAGGCTAACCCGATTGATGCTGAGCAGCGCGCCGCGCACGGCTTTGCCTGGGTGGCGACCTCGGTTGCGGCTCTCCACGCGGTGCTTGGCTGGTTGGAGCGCAACGGCGCGGCCAATCCCTTGGACGGTAAGATCGCGCGGCTAGGCTTCGCCGAGATAGTGTCGCAATTGACCGGCGGCCTGCCTATGGGTCAGAACGAGATTTTTCGCCCAATTGACCTCGATCTTAGCGAAGCCGCCTTCGCTCTGCGCGAAGCGGCATTAGGCGTAATCAATGGCGATCATGCGCAGCTGCGCGCAGAAGTGGCGACCGCGCTGGGCGAGGGACAATGGCCGTCGGAGTCATTCCACGACAGCGACCTCGATGCGATCCGCGACCAGTACCGCCGGTTCACCGACGTCGAGATCATTCCCAATGCCCAGAAGTGGCACCTGGCCAACGAGTTGATTCCCGATGAGACAGTGCGGCGGATGGCCGAACTTGGCACCTTCGGGGTGTGTATTCCCGAGGAATTCGGCGGGTTGGGGTTGAGCAAATTAGTCATGTGTTTGGTGACAGAGGAACTGTCGCGGGGTTGGATCGGCACCGGTTCGCTTGGCACCCGTTCGGAAATTGCCGGAGAACTGATCGTGTTTGGTGGGACGGCGGAGCAAAAGGCCTACTGGCTGCCTCTGATTGCAAGCGGCAAGGTGCTGCCTACCGCGGTGTTCACCGAGCCGGACGTCGGCTCTGATCTCGGTTCGCTGCAGACTCGCGCCGTGCAGGACTCCTCGGGCGACTGGGTGATCAACGGCGCCAAGACATGGATCACGCACGCTAGTCGCTCTGACCTGATGACGATGCTGACGCGTACGCTGCCTGACGCGAAGGGCTATTCGGGGCTGTCGATGCTGCTGGTTCCCAAGCCGCGGGGTACCGCTTCCGACCAGTTCCCCGCCGAAGGCATGGCCGGCAGCGAGATCGAGGTGCTCGGCTATCGCGGTATGCGTGAGTATTCGCTGTCCTTCGACGGTCTGCGCGCGCCGGCCGACGCGCTGCTGGGCGGCGAACAGGGTCAGGGTTTCAAGCAGTTGATGCGCACCTTCGAGGGTGCTCGTATCCAGACCGCTGCGCGTGCCGTCGGCGTGGCGCGCCGTGCGCTCGAACTGGGGCTCGACTATGCACTGAACCGCAAGCAGTTCGGTAAGACGATCGTCAAATTCCCGCGCGTGGCAGACAAGCTGGCGATGAGCTTGGTCGATATGGTCCTGGCTCGTGAACTGACTTACGAGGCGGCGCGGGCCAAGGATTCGGGCAAACGCTGCGATATCGAGGCGGGCATGGCAAAACTGCTGGGCGCTCGCGCAGCGTGGAGCAATGCAGATGCTGCATTGCAGATTCACGGCGGCAACGGCTACGCACTCGAATTCGAGATCAGCCGCGTCCTGTGCGACGCGCGCATCCTCAACATCTTCGAGGGCGCTGCCGAAATCCAGGCACAGGTAATCGCCAAAGGAATGGTAGGAGGGCGCAACTGATGAGCGAGTGGAGCGACTGGATCGGCCGTGAGGAACAACGTCAGGATCGGATCGATGAGGGCCATGTCATCCGCTGGCTGGCCAGTCTCGATCGTGATTCTCCCCCCGATGGATTGGTCCCGCAGGCCTTCCACTGGTGTCTGTGCGTGCCCGATGCGCCTACCGCCGTGCTCAACATTGATGGCCATCCGCGCCGCGACGAGAACCCCGACAGCTTCTTGCCGCCGGTCGATCTTCCGCGCCGCATGTGGGCATCGAGCGCGATTCAATTTCATGCGCCACTACGACGGGGCGAGGTGGTGCACCGGGTGTCTAGGGTTGCCTCGATCAATGCCAAGCGAGGCGGTTCAGGCGTGCTAGTCTTCGTTGACGTAGAGCACGAAACACACGGAGAGCAAGGTCTGGCGGTGAGCGAGGTCCAGTCGATCGTCTATCGCGAACCAGCACCGGTCGGCAGCCCGCTGGCGCCTTTGGCGCTCGACGAGGGACGGTTCGATCCAGCGCCCTGGCAGGTGCATCGTGTGGTCACGCCTAGCGAACCGCTGCTTTTCCGCTTTTCCGCACTGACATTCAATAGCCACCGTATCCACTACGACTTGCCTTATGCCACAGCCGAAGAAGGTTTTCGCGGCTTGGTCGTGCATGGTCCGCTGACGGCTACCCTGCTCCTCGATCTGGCACGACGAGAGTTTGGAGATAACGTGCTTAAGAGCTTTGCCTTCCGTGGCAATTCGCCGGGAATTTGCGGAGAAGCCCTGCACTTGGTGCTTCGACGGATAGATAATGTTCTGGAACTGGGTGCTTTCGCGGCGGACGGCCGCAATATTATGAGCGCTAACGGCGTTCTGTGAGGCGACATAGCCTGTTAGGACCGTGTGGGCATCTCCCCTTTCACCATTAACTCCTTGGGATTGCCGTTCAAGTTGTTCGCCATGCGGCTCGTTTGTTTCCTTTGTTTTAAATAAATTGCGGAATAGCGCAGCTTCACACCCGTCCAGATATTGGTCACAGAGTTTGTGAACCGTGATCGACGGGCGGGCCTGGGGCCAGAAGCGGACCCCGTCCTCCATCGCCATCCCGGGCTTGGTCCGGGATGGCGACAATTTGCGAGGATAGAAAACCGTCTCTCAGCTGCTCCGCGAGTTTGCAACCTCTATGATCGCCTTAGGATTAAGAGGCGGCACGCGGCGTGCCCAGCACCACGAAACAGATGATGCATGGCTCTGTCCCTCGGTTCTTCCAGGCGTGCATTGCCCCATTCTGGACCAGGACATCGCCCGGCTTCAGAGTTTGCTCGGTACCGTCACCCTGAATTAGCGTCATTTCGCCGGCAAACACAAAGCCGAGATCAATTGAGTCAGTCGAGTGCATGCCTGTGTCGAGATTATGCTCGCCACCACTAACCACGGCACTCGCTAGTTTAGCGTATTCTGGGTCTTTGGGAATTGACGACAGAGCACCTTTGGCGCCGAAGCCCGCTGGAAAGGTGACTGTGTTGATCCGCATTCCGCCGGTCCGAGGGAAAACGCTGTCGGGCTGATATGGTCCTTCGGGGCAAAATGGCAGACTTGGCATTTGTTCCCAGCCCCACACCGGGTACCACTGTGCCCCTCCGCCCATCTCGAAGGGAGCGATTTCCTCCACATGGGTGTAGATGTGTTTGTCATCGGATGTCTGCCCTGTGACAATCCTTCTCATGCGCATAGCGAGCCTCTCATGTATCATTGCGAATGGAATTTCTTGTAAGCAGCACCGGCCATATCGAAAATGTCGATATCTCGGCACTCCAAAACCGCGCTTCTGCTATATCCATATATTATAGCTTATGGGCTCGAGTGGTGCTGTCAAGTGAACGGTCCTCTGGGCTCTGGACCCTTTTAAACGCGATTTGGGGGCTAGATCACCGAACGGATTTGCGGGTCGACCAGGGTGCATACGCTGCCTGCGGAAGGGCGCATTGTCACAATGGAAGGATAACGTGCGACGGTTAACGCGGACGATGCCTGCGAGTGTGAAGTTTGAACAGAACCTGCGTAGCCCATCCGATAATCGCTTACCGCGGAAATTGATTCGTGCGGTTACGAAGCTTCCGTGCTCGTGCGATAATTTCCTGCGCTTGTTTCAGGTGAGGGCCGTCGAGCATCCGGCCGTTCCGCACCACGACGCCTGATCCCGGATTATTGTCGAATAGCGCTATAATTTCCTCAGCGTCGGACACTTGGGCGTCGGTTGGTGAAAATACTGTGTTGATAATCGGAACTTGCGAAGGATGGATTGCCATCATCCCAGCGAAACCCTCACTTGCAGCACGCAATGCCGTTACCGCCAGGCCATCGAGGTCAGGCACATTCGCATAAACGGTTTCTATGGCTGCCGTTTCCGCAGCCCGAGCCGCAAAGAGCGTCAGATTGCGTGCGGTCTCTAGCGGAGAAAGTAGCCGGCCGTCACTTGCACGACTAGATGCTGACCCTAGCGCCGCGGCCAAATCCTCAGCGCCCCATGTGATACCCAAAAGATGTTTGGTGATATTCGCGTAGCTACCCAGGGAAAAGAGCGACGACGGCGTTTCCGCGGCAATCGGCAGAATTGGAATATCGACTTCCAACATCTGCAAGAGTTCAACCACCGATGTTGCCCCTTCGGACTTCGGTAACATGATGGCGGCGATCCGGTTTCCGCGGATGATATCGATATCTTGCCTGCAGTCATTGGTATCGAGCGCGTTGATGCGCACGATGACATCGATCTCGTTAGCGATGCCGCGATTGAGGAAGTCCGCGACCGACTGCCGGGCATATCCCTTGATCGCCGGAGCTACGGAATCTTCAAGGTCAAGGATCACGGCATCGGCGCCCGCCTTCACTGCCTTTTCCATCCGTTCGGGCCGATCACCCGGGACAAAGAGGAGGGACCGCGGTTTCATGAGGAAATCCGCTGTGGTGCTTCGTTCTGCGGTCGAAGGCCGTCACTTTTCTCCAGCCAGGCCTGCACGTTCGGCAATTTGTCGAGCTGACTGACAGCCTCGGCAATGCCATGAAGCTGTTCTCCGATCACCGGCCGCGCCAAACCCTCGAACTTCGTAAAGATCGCGTCGTCGGACAAGAAGTTTGCCGGTTCACCGAGGGGAATTATTACAGTCTTGGTGTGACGTTCTCCGTCAGCCTCGATAGTGATTTTGCCTGCCATGTTCACTGGAAATTCCGCCTCGATATCGGGGTCATGAACGCAGTCAACCTTTGCCATGAGTGCCCGTACCGCAGGATCGTCGAGCCTTTTGTAACTGTCCCAGGTCATCTCTCCCGAGATCAACGCCATCGAGAGCACAAATGGAGCGCTGAACTGAGCGCCAACGAGATTGGTTGGATTCTGTTTGGCTTCGAGAGGTGCTCCAACTAGCAGGAGCCCGGCGCGTGATAGTCCGTAGGTGACGCGATCGATTTTAGACGTATCGAAGCCGGATTGTGTTCGCAAAGCGAGTGTCGCGTCGATTCCCGCGTGGCCATATCTGCATGAAGGATATGGCTTGATGCCCGTGGCCATCGTCTCAAAAACAAGTCCGAGATCCTGACAGACGCGCTCGGGCTGCGGGGAGGGTGCATAGCCTTGCAAGAACCCGTGTCTTCCCTCCAGAGCTGCCCTCGGACCTCGGTAGCCTTCGCGCGCCATGAGCGCGGCGGAAAGCCCCGATTGTGAGGCCCATCCCACCTGGAACGGTTTAGTCCATGCTCCATCGGCGAGAAATTGGAGGCTGCCAGCACTTTGGCTTAGCGCAATTCCAAGCGCGCTTTCGATCTGATCGGCATCGAGACGAAGAATCCGGCCCGCTGCGGCAGCTGCACCGAAAACGCCACATGTGGCCGTTGGGTGAAAGCCGCGTGCGTAGTGATCACCGGCTGGTAGAGCTAGGCCAATCCGGCAGGTCGTCTCATATCCGGCGACGATTCCTGCGATGAGATCGGCCCCGGAAGCGCCTGCCATGGCAGCGGCGGCGAACGCTGCCGGAATCACTGGGGCGCCGGGATGCAAAGTGCTCGGAGCGTGGGTGTCATCGAAGTCAAGCGCATGGCCGAGAGCTGCGTTCAGAAATGTTGCGCCGACCGGGCTCCATTTGCGATGGTCTCCGAAGACTTGCGCACCTCCGCCTTGCATGCCTAATGCAATGGCTCCCGCCTTCAATGTCGCTGCCGCCGGTGCATCTGCGTTGGCGCGGATAGTGCAGCCCATGAGGTCGAGAACCAAGGCGCGGACACGGGGGACTACATCGATAGGCAGTGCGTCGGTACTTAGCGTTGCGCAGAAGCGCGAAAGTGTGGTGGTTACGGACATGAGTGAAGCACTTCCATGTGTTGCTCCGCTTTTCATATCTGGTGCTCTTGTATATTAAACCAACAGAATCAGACCTGTGATATACCAGAAAGTTATATCTTATGGATGTGGACTTCAAGCGGTTGGCAAGTTTCATGTGGATTGCCGATCTGGGTTCTCTGAGCCGGGCGGCAGACAGAATGCGGGTCGCTCAGCCGGCGCTCAGCCGACAAATGCGCTTGCTGGAGGCGGAGCTTGGGGTGGCGTTGTTCGCGCGCCATCGGCGGGGCATGTCGTTGACACCTGCTGGTGAGGAACTGCGTTCAAGGCTTGTGGGGCCGTTGCGGCAGATCGATATGGTGATCGAGGACATTCGTTCTCTTTCCAGTGAGGTGGCTGGAAACATCGCAATTGGCGTGCCGCCGACCGTGAGCCTCGTATTGGCTGGTTCTCTTGCGAAGCGCGTAGTGAGCCAGGCGCCAAATGTGTCCCTACGTGTCGTAGAGGGCTATGCGGCGCACCTTGTCGACTGGCTTCAACGTGGCGAAATCGACGTCGCCATTCTTTATGGGCCGGCTGCGGACCTCCAACTGAAAACGGAAGAGCTTTTGGTTGAGGATATCTGCTTGGTCGGGTCTGCTGAAAGTCACCTTTCCGCCGCTAAGAGTATTGAATTCAGGGAGCTTACAAAACTTCCACTGATCTTACCCAGCAGACCGCATGGCCTAAGAGTCGTTGCCGACAATGCTGCGGCGAAAGCAAAGATGAGACTTGATGTTAGATTCCAAGCGGACTCGTTTGTGTTGATGAAAGAGCTTGTTGAATCAGACCTGGGATATTCGATGATGCCTTACTCTGCAGTGGCGAGGGAGGTAGAAGCTGGACGCTTATGTTGGGCGCCTATAGTTAATCCAATAGTGCGCCGACAATTGGTTCTTGCTACTCACCCGGGAGCCACGTCACGCACAGCGCAAACGCTGACTAAGATTATTCGACGTGAGATTTCTGAGTTGGTAAACAGTGGCCGGTGGTCGGCGCAAATTCTCTTCGAAAAAAATTCGCTCGAGTGATCTAGTCGCGAATATCCACCTAACTTGATCGGTCACGAAATCCCGGCTTCGCTTCCTGACTCTGAGAAGAGCGGCCATAACGGAAAGAGATTTTGGGGGCGAACTGTCGAGGCATTCGAAGGGCCATGGGCTGTTGCTCGAGTTCCAGGCGCGCCGTCTTTCGAAACGGATTTAATGCATTTCTTTGGCAGAAAACGTTGGCGAAGACCGCTGTGGCAGCGGTTGCAAGGCATCCGTCCACAGAAGTCGCGGCATTTCTCAACCTGAGCAGCAGCGCTTGCTCAACAGCAACTTTCTACCACGCTCACAGACAGCTTACTGCTTCAAGCCCTACTTTCACGGCCAAACGTCATTCTCCACTATCCTCCGATAGGTGAAAGCATTTTATCCCAGTGTCTACCAAAGCGGCAACAGGCCTGCATCGCAAGTCAGGCGTGTCTCTAAGGGGCGCTCGATTTCAACGGGAAGCCTGATGAGGAGGGGGGCAAAATGATCGAAGCCGATTTCGCGCTCTGGCTCGCCCGTGAAATACTGCCGCATGAAACGGCTCTTCGTCGCTGGCTGAGGAAGCGCGTGCCTGAAGATCTGACGATGGATGACGTTGTTCAGGAAACCTATGCCCGACTCGCGACCATCTCAGCGCCATCGGCCGCGCAGAACTCGCCATGAAGTACACCAGCGCACTACCTTGGGCGGCGTGCACGCGCACAAATCGGTCGATGCTTGTTCAATGAGACAGGCGTGGAGCACTCCGCTAGCGGCGGCTGCAGTTCGAGGCGCAGCGCACAGTCTCGTTCGCCCAACCCTCCTAGCCGAATTGTCGGCGAAGGTCTCCGTGGGAGCGGCGGTGAGGGATATCCGGTGACAGACTAGGGTCAGGACCCATTGATATGAGAGGCGCGATCTGATTCAGGCTCCGTGAGGAGACTGAGCATGAGCGACCTGTACTGGCTGACCGAGGAGCAGATGGATCGTCTGCGCCCCTACTTTCCCAAGAGCCACGGCAAGCCGCGCGTTGACGATCGGCGGGTGTTGAGCGGCATTGTATTCGTGAACCGCAACGGGTTGCGCTGGCGGGATGCGCCCAAGGAGTATGGCCCCCACAAAACACTGTACAACCGGTGGAAGCGATGGGGTGATATGGGCGTGTTCCTTCGCATGATGGAAGGGCTGGCTGCTGAAGGCGCCGAACCAGCGACGGTCATGATCGATGCGACCTATTTGAAGGCGCACCGCACGGCTTCGAGCCTGCGGGTTAAAAAGGGGATCTCGGGCGCCTGATCGGCCGCACCAAGGGCGGCATGAACACCAAGCTTCACGCCATCACCGACGCCAACGGCCGCCCGCTCAGCTTCTTCATGACCGCCGGGCAGATCAGCGACTACACCGGAGCTGCGGCTCTTCTGGACGATCTGCCCAAAGCGAAATGGCTGCTGGGGGATCGCGGCTATGACGCCGACTGGTTCAGGGAGGCTTTGCAGGCGAAGGGTATCAAGCCCTGCATTCCTGGCCGAAAATCCCGACTTCAACCCGTCAAGTACGACAAGCGCCGGTACAAACGTCGCAACCGCATCGAGATCATGTTCGGCCGCCTCAAGGACTGGCGTCGTGTCGCCACACGTTACGACCGGTGCCCGCAGGTGTTCTTCTCCGCCATCGCACTCGCAGCCACCGTCATCTTCTGGCTCTGATCAACGAGTCCTGACCCTAGGTGGCATTGTCGGCAGAAGACGTACTTAGCATCGTTCCGGCGAGCTCACACGGAGAAAACAGCGTTGCTGAGCGCCCACATCATCCTCGGTCGAAGGGGTACGTGGAAGCTCTGACAAATCCGTGATGGCATTCCTAGCGCCTGCCCACGGGATCACGTTGTGATCGATTTGGAGAAGTTGATGGAGGCACCGAGATTTCGTCGGATGTACAAACCAACCCGCAGATCATGCGAACTCATTTCTGATCTCACGACCATGGCTGTTCAATGCTGGCACCGGACCGGGGAAAGGGGAACGGTCTGTCCACCGGACAGGCAGTGTCGGCATGTCGACCGGACCGCTCGGTGTCGGAACGCTGATGCGGCGGAGTTGCGGATGGCTGGATAGTCCACTGACTTCATTGACAAAACCGAAGGCGATGCCGGCGGCTTTGAGGGTACTGCCGATCTTCGCTACGTCGAGATTCGCGAGCGCAACACCGATCTCACGGTCGAGGAGTTCACGATTGGCCACGCGCTGCACGTTGCTGCAGAAGCGCGAATCGTCCATGATCGTTTCGCAATTTAGCGCGCCACAAAGAGCGCGCCATTCGCGCTCATTTTGTACCGCGATAACGATGCTCTGACCACCGGCTAGGGGAAACTCGCCATAAGGAGCAATCGATGGATGAGCGAGCCCCACCCGAGATGGCGCCTTACCGGCATAATCATAGTGAAGTAGCGGAACGGCCATCCAATCGGCCAGACCATCAAAAAGTGAAACCGCGATCCCGTTGCCGTTGCCGGTTCGCTCTCTTACAAAGAGTGCTTCAAGAATAGCGGCGTGAGCGTTCATTCCGCAGCATATGTCTGCTACGGAAACGCCTACGCGCCCTGGCGCTGCGGCCGCACCAGTAATCGATGCGAGACCGCTCTCGCATTGCACCAGCAAATCATAGGCCTTCATGTCATGATATGGCCCATCGTCGCCGTAGCCTGATATGTCGCACGTGATGAGGCGCGGGTTGGCAGCTCTCAGCTCTGCTGACGCGAGGCCAGCGCGCGCTGCGGCGCCGGGAGCAAGATTCTGGATGAAGACGTCACTGGCGGCAATGACGCGGGCAAGCAGAGCAGCGTCTTCCCGATTTTTCAGGTCGAGCACAATCGATTGTTTTCCTCGATTCAGCCAGACGAAATATGCGCTTTCTCCATGTACAACCTTGTCGTAACCTCGCGCGAAGTCACCTTCCGCGCGTTCGATCTTGATCACTCGTGCCCCTGCCTCGGCGAGCCGCATAGTGCAAAGAGGTGCAGCCACTGCCTGCTCAAGCGCCACCACCGTTATGCCATGAAGAGGAGTCATCATCAGAAACTCTTCGGAAGACCAAGGGCATGGGTTGCCACGTGGCTTAGAATCAGATTTGTCGAAATCGGGGCGACCTGGTAAAGTCGGGTTTCCCGGAATTTGCGCTCAACGTCATATTCCTCTGCGAATCCGAAGCCACCGTGCGTCTGGACGCACATATCGGCGGCATACCAACTCGCCTCGGATGCGAGCATCTTTGCCATGTTGGCCTCGGTGCCGCAGGGCTTGCCCTGGTCGAACATTCGAGCAGCTTTCGCGACCATTTCCGCCGCTGCGGTAACTTGTACATGGGCGCGTGCGATTGGAAACTGCACACCCTGGTTAGCGCCTATCGCTCGCCCGAAGACCGATCGATCCTTGGCATAGGAAGTTGCTTTGTCGATGAAGAAACGGCTGTCGCCGATGCATTCCGAAGCGATCAAGATACGCTCCGCATTCATTCCGGAGAGAATGTAGCGAAAGCCCTCACCATCCGTGCCGATGAGATTTTCGGCTGGAACCTCCAGATTGTCGAAGAATAGTTCAGTTGTGGCATGGTTAAGCATGGTCCTAATGGGACGGATTGTAAGGCCATTTCCGATAGCTTGACGCATATCGACGAGAAGAACGCTCATGCCTTCGGTGGACCGTGCTACGTCTTCGCGCGCTTTCGTCCGTACCAGGAGGACCATCAGATCGGAGTGCTCCGCTCGGCTGATCCATATCTTCTGACCATTGACGATATATTTATCGCCTTCGCGTCGCGCAAAGGTCGTAATACGCGTTGTATCTGTCCCAGCGGTTGGTTCGGTCACGCCGAATGCTTGAAGTCGCAAATCGCCACTTGCTATGAGTGGCAGATACCTTTGTTTCTGCTCGTCGCTTCCGTGTTTCAGAACCGTACCCATCGTGTACATCTGCGCATGGCAGGCTCCTCCGTTGCAGCCTGCCCGATGGATTTCCTCAAGAATAGCGGTTGCGGCACATAATCCGAGTCCGGATCCGCCATAAGCCTCGGGAATGAGTACGGACAGGAACCCGGCCCCAGTTAGCGCCCGTACGAATTCTTTTGGATAAGCTCGCTCGCGATCGAGGGCTTGCCAGTAGGATCCCGGAAACTGTTCGCAAAGTCGCCGGACCGCATCTCTGATTTCTTGATAATCATCGGCGTGCAATTCCATGCTCGGGAGTCCCCTTTGATCACTGACCCCCGTTTAAACTGCCAATCTACCATAATTCAAAGACAATAAAGTATCCGAGGTATAGCAAGAAATCATACCATAAAAATGGGGTAGGGCGAGTGTTTGCGGTGAGAGTCGCCATTTATGTGCCAACGATCGGGAGTACATGACGCGGTGACGTTGGGTGGCGCCAGTGGTATTGTGCGACGCTGTAAGCCGCCTCACCAACTTCGCTCTAGATCGGTCGTTGTGTCGCGATTCACAGACGAGATCCTGCGGTCGAGCAGGAAGCCCAGCATTGCAGCGGATCCGAGCATCGTCTTGTTACGAAACTTGCGGAATCCACTGTGGCTCCACTTTTCGATCATGCGCTTGGCGTGTGATTGCGAGATCATGTCCTGATAGTTGCATGGCCAAGCTTGCTGACGAGGCCTTGATCCTGGGGAAGATGGCTTTGGAACATTAAGAAGTGCGAGCGCGGTGCTCGCGCGCCAACCCTGGTACGAAAAATATTTTTGATAAATGCGAGGGCCTTTCCGATCGCGGGAGCGCAGGACGCTGGATTATGCGATTTGCGCTGTCTCACCTTTCTGACTACCAATGACCTAGTCTCGGCGAAACTTCGTTGCGGCGCAAAAGTTCATAGGTCAGGTGACAGCGTGGCAACGAATTCTAAGGATGAATTGAGGGGGCCGTCACTCGCCGATCGAGCGCGAGACAAGCTTCGCGCTGCGATCCTTGAAGGCGAACTCAAGGCCGGCGAGAAGATTAACATCGAGCGCGTGGCGGAAAAGTTTGGGATCAGCAGGACGCCTATCCGCGAGGCCTTGAAGGCGCTCGAAACCGAGGGGTTGATACAAATCCAAACTAACCGCGGTGCGATGGTCGAACCTCAGGCTTGGCAGGAAATCCAGCACCGGTTCCGCATACGCAGTCTGCTCGAAGGCTATGCGGCAGAATTGGCGTGTGAGCGCCAGGATTCTGAACTAATCGCGTTCCTTCAAGAGAATTGCAGGTTGGTTAAAAAGGAATCTCAATCTTTTCAGAGTGTTACTGCGCCTCGAGCTCGCAAGATCGCCGAACTTAACCGTGCGTTTCATCGAGCAATCTGGCGTGGCGCCGGAAGCCTGACGCTTGCCCGTTTTTTGGACGCTCTCGACCTTCCGCAGTCGTTTAGCGATTCATTCTATCGGGACAAGAACTCGCGTGATCTTGTGCTCCAGCATCATGAGGCCATCGTGGCCGCGTTCATCGCGGGGGATGTCCAAAAAGCGAAGTCTTGTATGGAGCGCCACATTCAAGTGTCGGTAACTCTGCTTGCTTCTGCGGCGAATGGCCGCATCGACGACTTATGCTGTTGATCGGATTGCTCGATTTCTGCGTGATGGGCTTTCTATTAAGTCGGGCAATGGTTCGCTGAAAGCGAGTTCGATCTACTTAGAATGGAAGGGGTTCATTGGGGCGAATCATTGTGGGAAATCTCCGGGGATGGGCCCCACCCTCGGCGTTCAACGCAAGGGTTGGATCCGTCGGCGTGGCGATGGGCTTGGCCCTTAAGCCAGGTGGTCGTGAAGGGCTGAAAGCCATCGTTGTAATGCGGATTATTGCCTTTCGGAACGATTGTAATCGGACTTTCTTGAGGCGGGGTGTGCTACGTTTGGTTCAGACCTCCTCCTTGCAAATTCAGTTGGGCTACAAGCACAATCGTGGTTTGTTCTCTACGTGTCTGTCGAGGAATCTGAATGGGTGTACAGCATGTTAGTGAAGTTGTGCCGTCACAGCGGGCAGGAGATATTGGAGGGCGTTGAGCACTCGAAATGAGGCGATCCGAAGTGTGAGCGCTTAGGCAAAAATTACTTCGTTGCGCTGGGACTCGCCGAGGGTGGCGTTAGGTTGCTGCCCTATCTAGTGACAGGTTTTCAAGCACTTCGTCGCCGGCATGCTTCAATGACCCTTTAGCGGTTCATTGAAGCATGGAGACCCTAAGAGTGAAGACTGACGGAATCGCAGCCGTTGTTACGGGCGGAGCGTCGGGTCTTGGCGGCGAGACGGCCCGCCTGCTGGCCCGCAAAGGCGCCATGGTAACCATCTTTGATCTCAATGAAGAGGTTGGATCGGCCACGGCTCGGGAGATTGGCGGCCAGTTCCTGAAGGTCGATGTGTCGGATGAGGTGGCCGTTGCAGATGCACTCGCCGCGGCGGAGGCCACGCACGGGGTCGCGCGCGTGCTCGCTAATTGCGCGGGCGTCGCGCCGACGATCCGGATCGTGAACAAGGAGGGCAGGCCGCATTCGCTCGATGCCTATCGCAAGGCGATTGAGGTCAACCTGATCGGCACCTTCAATATGCTGGCGCAATTTGCCGCCCGTCTGATCGCAGCCAATGTCGAGGGCGAAGAAGCGGGCGTTGTCGTCAACACCGCTTCGGTTGCCGCCTATGACGGGCAAATCGGCCAAGCCGCCTACGCTTCGTCAAAGGGTGGCGTCGTCGCTCTGACCCTTTCTGCCGCGAGGGATCTCGCGCAGCATCGCGTTCGCGTCATGACCATCGCGCCGGGTGTTTTCCTGACGCCCATGCTGATGGGGCTCCCGCAGGCTGCGCAGGACTCGCTCGGCACGCAGGTTCCACATCCCTCCAGGCTCGGCCGGGCGGAGGAATATGCGCAATTGGTTCATTCGATCCTCGTCAATCCGATGCTGAACGGCGAGGTCATCCGTCTTGACGGCGCGATACGGATGGCGCCGCGCTAAGCCCATGGCGGATGGCATCGAGTTCATTGTCCAGGGCGGCATTGCGCGGATCACGCTGGCGCGGCCGGAGAAGGGCAATGCCATTGATCTCGCGCTGGCCCGCGCGCTATTATCGGCGGCGATCGCGTGCGAAACGGATGGTGCGATCCGCTGCGTGGTGCTGACAGGGCAGGGGCGCCTCTTCTGCGCGGGCGGGGACGTCGGGGCCATGAAGGCGGCAGGCGACGCGCTCCCCGCCTTGCTTGCCGAGTTGATCGCGACGCTTCATGCTGCAGTGAGCCGCCTCGCGAGGATGCCGAAACCCCTTTTGGTGCTGGTCAACGGTCCGGCTGCAGGAGCCGGCTTCAGCCTCGCGATGCTCGGCGACATCGTCCTCGCCGGCTGGTCAGCACATTATACGGCCGCCTATGGAGCGATCGGCCTTACCGCGGACGGCGGCTTGAGCTGGCTGCTGCCGCGTCTGGTCGGTTTGCGCGCTGCCCAGGAGATCGTCCTCACCAATCGCCGGATCGGAGCGGAGGAGGCCGAAAGGATCGGCCTCCTCACCCGCGCCGTCGACGACCAGGCGCTTGCCGCCGAGGGCGAGGTGATGGCGAAGAAGCTCGTCGGCGCGCCGGTGGCGGCGCTTGGCGCTGTCCGCGCGCTGATCAAGGAAAGCTACGAAAGCAGCTTCGAGACGCAGCTCGACCGTGAACTCCGGTCGATGTCCATTGCCGCCACTGCCGAGGCGAAAGAGGGGCTCGCTGCCTTCTTCGCCAAGCGGACCCCCAATTTTACCGGAGACTGATCCTCATGGCCGATGCCTATATAGTCGAAGTCTTACGCACCGCCGGCGGCCGTGCGCGCAAGGGCGGCCTGATCGATGTGCATCCCGCTGATCTTGGAGCGGCCGTGCTCAATGCGCTCGTCGATCGCACGGGCGTGGATCCGGCGGCCGTCGAAGACGTGATCGTCGGCTGTGTGACGCAAGGAGGGGAACAGTCCTTCGCGTTCGGCCGAAACCTCGTGCTCGCCTCGAAGCTGCCCGACAGCGTACCGGCCGTGACGATCGACCGTCAGTGCGGCTCCTCGCAACAGGCGCTGCACTTCGCGGCGCAGGCTGTGATGTCGGGTACGCAGGATATCGTCATCGCCGCGGGCGCCGAGAGCATGACCCGTGTCCCGATGGGATCGAACTGGTTGCTGCACCGTCAGGCTGGCCTGGGTATCGGTCCGTGGCCGCAATCTATCCAGGACCGCTATGGCGTCACGGAGTTCAGCCAGTTCCATGGCGCGCAGGTGATCGCCGACAAATATGGGTTCAGCCGCGAGCGGATGGACGAATATGCGCTTGCCAGCCATGCCAAGGCCGCGGCGGCGATCGACAGCGGCGCTTTCAAGCGGGAGATCGTCCCCGTTGCGACACCCAATGGGGTCTTCGGCACAGATGACGGCGTGCGGCGCGGTGGCACGATCGAGGCGATGGCCGAGATCAAGGCACTGGAGGAAGGGGGTTCCATCACCGCCGCCAATGCCAGCCAAATGACGGATGGCGCATCCGGCGCACTGGTGGCGAGCGAAGCGGCCGTCAAGCGCTTCAACCTGAAGCCGCTCGCTCGCATCGTCAATCTCACGATCACGGCCGGTGATCCGGTTGTCATGCTGGAAGAGCCGATCCCGGCGACGCGCAGGGCGCTCGAGCGGGCTGGCATGAAGCTGGGGGATATCGATCTGTTCGAGGTCAACGAAGCTTTTGCCTCGATCCCGATGGCGTGGCTTAAGGCATTGGGCGCTGATCCCGCCAGGCTCAACGTCAACGGCGGTGCCATCGCGCTTGGCCACCCGCTCGGCGCGTCGGGCACCAAGCTCATGGCCACCCTGATCCACGCGCTGCACGCCAGTGGCCAAAAATATGGCCTGCAGACCATGTGCGAAGGTGGCGGCGTCGCCAACGCCACCATCGTCGAAGCGCTTTGAGCGCGTGAGTGTCTAAGCGCCGCTTGGCTCAGAACAGCGGATAGAACGTTAAGGCCAAAAAGTATGAAAGGACCAATTGAACAAGAGGATTGGCCATTGGCGGCGAAGGGTAGGAGCGGGGCTCGGGCTACGGGCGCAAATATACTCGACATATCGGTCCATCGACTAGCTGAAACGCCTCAAGATCGCCAATGAGCCATTGACTAATCACATATTACATGTAATCCATAGACCCGCATTTTGAAGGAGAGGTTCATTGCCTGAGTTGGTTGATCCCAAACATTCCGTACGCCCGGTTGATGGCGAGCGTCCGACAATCAAGCTATTCCGCTTCGCTGACACGTTCCCGGTGCAGTGGCACGAGAACAAGATTGGTGCGACTCATCGCCCGTGGTGGTTCTACGACGTCAGCGACGTGTCCGACTGGTTCAACGTCTTCTGTATCTCGTGCCTCCAGCCCGGCCAGTCGGAAGGCTTCCATAGCCATCTCCCGCACAACGAAGGTCCTTACGAATGCTGGTATCTTGTCTATCAGGGCAAGGGTCAGATCCGGACCGAGTTCGCGGACTATAACGTCGAGAAGTTCGACGCCGCTTTCATGCCGCCGAACGCCTCGCATCAGATGCGGAACAACTCCGACGAACCCTTGTGGTATGCGACGCTCTCTTCGCGGGGTGGCCATCCGCTTCGCGTTGACACTTACAAGCTGGAATGCTCGGAAGCGCGCCCCGGCTACATGGAAGAATATGAGCGGATCATGGAAGTGCGTAAGAAGCACGGCCTGCCGGTGCCATAAGACTGGACCAGCTGATAGCCAGATAGGTCCGAGACGTTACTTCACACGGCTGGGAGGCCGCAATGTCCCAAGAATCGAGTGCCATTTTCGGTGGAGTCGTGCGTAGCGCACGTCGCACCCCTGATGCTGTGGCAATCCGTTTTGCGGGGCGCATTTGGACCTATCGTCAGCTGGTCGCCGCCGCGATCGCCTTTGCAAAGGATCTGGCCCGTGAGGGTGTCCATGAAGGCGATCGCGTGGCATTTTTGGGTCGTAACAGCGATGCTTATGCTATTGGCTTTCTGGCTACGCAGTATTTGGGGGCTATCCATGTCCCGGTAAACTTCATGCTTGGCAGCCATGAAGTGGCCTATATCCTCGATCACGCGGCGCCGACCGTGCTGTTGGCCGATGCCGAGTTCATGGAGACGGCGCGTGATGCCGCTGACGCAATCAGCGTCCAGGTAAATTGCCGCCTTCTTGAATCTCCTATTGAAACTGACGTCGGCATTCCTGCCGGCGAAACCAGCCGCGCTGTTATGACGCGACCTGCGCAACTGGCGTATACCAGCGGTACGGAGTCGTCGCCCAAGGGAGCGCTTCTTTCGGATCAGGGATTGATCCATCAGTATATGAGCTGCATCGCCGTCGGCGAGTATCGTTCAACCGATGTCGTGCTCCACGCCCTGCCGCTGTACCACTGCGCGCAGTTGCACTGCTTCCTCATTCCATTCCTGTTTCTTGGCGCGGAGAACATCATTCTCGATCGGGTCGACATCGGCGAGGTGATCGAAGCGATCGAAGCGAATGGCGTTACTTCGTTTTTCGCACCGCCCACGGTGTGGATCGGAATTCTGGGCCACAAAATGTTTGCACCCGAACGGATGTCCATGCTCACCAAGGGTTATTACGGCGCTTCGATTATGCCAACCGAGGTCATCCACCGGATGCGCGGGCAGATGCCGTGGCTGCGCCTGTGGAACTACTATGGTCAGACGGAGATTGGCCCACTTGCTACCGCGCTGACGCCCGAGGAGCATGATGAGCGTCCCTCATCGGCGGGTCGCCCTGTGCTGTTCGTGGAAACCCGCATAGTCGACAATGATATGCGTGATGTGGCTACCGGGGAGGTCGGTGAGATCGTCCATAGATCGCCGCAACTACTCTTGCGGTACTACCGCGCGCCGGAGATTACCGCGGCTGCGTTCGAGGGCGGGTGGTTCCACAGCGGTGACCTCGCGACCTGTGACGCGGAAGGTTACATAACGATCGTCGACCGGAAGAAGGATATGATCAACTCCGGCGGTGAAAACGTCTCGTCGCGTGAAGTTGAGGAGGCATTGTACCGACATCCCGCGATCAGCGAGGTTTCCGTCATCGGCCTTCCCGATACCAAATGGATCGAGCGCGTTTGCGCGGCGGTGGTTCTCAAGGATGGCTTCTCGGCGACGAATGAAGACCTTCTTAGTATGTGCAGCGATCTCGCACCGTTCAAGCGACCAAAGCAGATCGAATTCGTCACGGCGTTGCCAAAGAATCCGTCGGGTAAAATTCTCAAGCGCGAGCTGCGTCTGCAACTTTCATAACAAAAGAACCTAAACTCTTTCTACGTTTAGATTAGGAGATTGATTATGGGTATGCATGCACGACCGCTCTCTTCCTCATTTGGTGTTGAGGTTATTGATTTCGATCCGAACAACATCACTGATGAAGTCAAGCAGGCGACGAAACTTCTTTTCGAGAACCACCAGCTTGTCCTGTTTCGTAACGCCGGTGTCACCGAGGACCAGCATCTGGCGCTGGTGAAAGCGATCGGTCCGATCTCGACGACGGACGAGATCATGAAGGACGGCCGGCAATTTACCTATATTTCGAACGTTCATACCGATGGCCGTGTGCCGAACGGTGAACTATTCTATCACTCGGACCACATGTTTCTCCGCGAGCCGTTGAAAGGCATTTCGCTTTATTCGATCGAAGCACCGGAACATGGCGGAGAGACCCGATTCCTGAATGCAGCCAAAGCCTATCAGGCCATGCCGGAAGACCTCAAGAAGCGGATCGACGGCCTTTCTGCACGTCATGTCTATGACTACAATGCAAACCGCGGCGATCAGCGTCCCGATCCGACCAAGCTGAGCGACAAGGTTGATACCGCTATTTACCCGCTGGTGTGGCACCATCCCGAAAGCGGCACGCCGCTGCTCTATATCAGCCGGCTGTTCACTACTGAAGTCATCGGTCTTCCCCGCGAGGACAGCGACCAACTGCTGGACGATTTGTTCGCCTACCTGGACACGATCGGTGATGATTACACCCACAAGTGGAAAAGCGGCGATCTGATCATCTGGGACAATCTCCACCTGCAACACGCCCGCAACGATTTCCCGCCGACGGAACGCCGTGCGTTGCGCCGGGTACCAATTGCGTTGGGATCTGCCTGATCCTCGTTTTGAAACGGACACTTCCAAAGCCTGACCTATCGATGCGCGATTGAGCAAAGGCTGGCTGCTACCAAGAAAAGCGGGGTGTCGGGAGGGGAGCTAGGGACATGCTCGAGAGCCCGCCGCAACGGCGTGATAACCACGAATTGTGGGCCGGATGGCATCTGATTCTAGCTTGCGCTTTGGGCGTTGGCTTTGGCTCGGTTGGATTCAACACCTACGCGATCGGGGCTTTCATTGATCCACTAGGTAGCGAGTTTGGCTGGAGCCGTGCGCAGGTTCAGGGCGCAATTGCCTTCGGTGTGGGGTTAGGGGGGCTCATCGCACCTTTTATAGGGCTGCTAATAGATCGATATGGCGGGCGAAATATCGCGCTCTTTGGCTTGCTCGGGGTTTCTATCGGCTATGTGATCGCTGCCACGACAGGGCCAACGCTCTGGAATTTTTACGCAGCCTATGTCGTCATAGCTATTCTCGGGGCCGGGAGTGCACCAGTTACATGGAGCCGCGCGATTGCCGAACGCTTCTTCAGGCATCGCGGTCTTGCCCTAGCCTTGGCTCTAACTGGCACGGGGATGGCGGCGATTGTAGTGCCGCAATATGCGGTCTTTGTGGTCGGCAATTACGGATGGCGCGCGGGATTCCTGGCCTTGTCCCTGCTGCCGCTGATTGCGTTTGCATCGGCGTTGTTTTTCTTTCATCCGAGCAAGGGCACTGCGCGGCACTCGCCATCGAACTTGGAATCGACAAATGCGACCGGCGTAATGTTGAGCGAAGCGATGAAATCCTATCGTTTCTGGGTGCTGCTGTCCTCAATTCTCTTCATGTTTCTGGCGATCAGTGGTATTGTTCCAAACCTCATTCCCGTTCTCACCGATCAGGGATTTACTCCTACCCAAGCGGCTTCTGTACAGAGCGCTTATGGTGTTTCGTTGATCGTCGCGCGAGTTGGTATAGGCTGGCTGTTGGATCGCTTTTGGGGACCGGGTGTAGCGGCAGTCGTCCTGACTGTTCCGATGCTCGCTTGCGTGATCTTGATGGACAATCCAACCTATGGAGAGGCAATCGTCGCTTCGGCTCTTGTGGGGGCGGCTGCCGGCGCCGAACTTGATCTTCTGGCTTATTTCACGGCCCGCTATTTCGGTTTGAAAAGCTATGGCCGCATTTACGGCCTGCTCTACTTCGGTGTCGCCTTTGGAGCAGGGTTTGGCCCTGTAAGCTTCGCCTACCTTGCGGATCAGACTGGCTCCTACTCGGTGAGCTTCCAGTTTGCCTTCGTCCTATTTGGTCTGGGCGGGCTAAGTATCCTGTTACTTGGCCGATATCCTCGATTGGAAAGGGAAACGGTCCATGGCACTGTCGGAGCTTGACTCGCGTCCGTCTGCCTATTGCGTTGCGTCGGATCGCACGCATTGGCTTGCCGCGTCACATCTGCCAGCTTGCCGAAATCAACCTAGGTCAATGCGACTTAGCGTATCGGCATCAAGCATAGCATCTTCTTTGGGCCGAGGCCCCGAGGATTGGGCTACTCTGGCGATACCTACACAGGGTCTAGCACTTGCAGGAATCGCCAGTTCAACAAACAGATCACGCTGTGGGCTACAGGAAGTACCCTACCGCATGATAGGCGTTTCGGGAGCCCATCACTATATACTGACATATATAGCGACTGGTCGCCGTAAGGATGGCTTGCACAAATTTAGCTTGAGGATCTTAAGATGTCAGTCAATCAGCTGCCTAAAGCCCTTCCGGGCACAGTGCCTGCTCCCAGAAACCACTGGTATGTCGCAGCGTTCGCGCATGAAGTGACAGAGGCTCCGATGGCGCGCTTTCTGCTGGGAGAGCGCGTGATGTTGTATCGCACCGAGGCTGGCGCTCCGATTGCATTGGCGGATTATTGCGCGCATCGGGCTATGCCTTTGTCCAAGGGCAAGCGTGTCGGGGGAGACCGTATCCAGTGTCCCTATCACGGCATCGAATTTGGACCGGATGGCCATTGTCGGCATATCCCTTCGCAAAAGGGGACGCCGCAGCAGATGCGGGTTCAGGCTTATCCGCTTGTGCAGCGGTGGAACTGGCTATGGATTTGGATGGGTGACCCCGAACTTGCGGACGAGGCGCTCATTCCCAATCATGCCGACTTTTCCTTCGTAGACGGCAATGATTTCTGGAAAGTTGCCCTCTGGCGCATGGATTTCGCATGCAACTTCCAACTCATCCATGAGAATGTGCTGGATGTCTCCCACGTATCATTCCTCCACGAGGGGTTGGCCGACAGCGGATCCCTCGTCACGACCCCTGCAAAGACCGTCGTGGAAGGTAATGTCATCACGATGACTCGTCGGTGGGAGGATCTGCTAACCGATCGCTATGCCAAGACCTTTGGAATCGCGGACGGAACACGGGTGATCCGCACCAACATTGCGAAGACCTATGTACCGTCGCTGAATGTAGCTATGAATTTTTTCGAGTTCCCTGATGATCCCGAAAAAGCACCGGCAATGCGCTCTGCGCCGATGGCCTTCACGCCTGAGACGGACCAGAGTTGTCATTATTTCATGGCCGTGGGGGCCAATTATGGCGAGGAGCCTGTGGGCGCAGCACTTGAGGCGCAGGGCCAAGCACTCTGGAACCTGATCCTCGACGACAAAGACGCCACAGAGGCTATTCAGGAGGCATATAACATACTTGGAGCCAGCACGCCTGATGTCAGCGTTCGAGCCGATGAAGGCGCTATAAGGTTCCGACGAATGCTCGCCGAACAGATGGCACGTGAGCTCCCCCAAGTCTCATCGTAATGACCTGACGTAAAAATTATTTCGTTGCCTTGAGTTAATGGGCAACTCAGGCATTTAGCAAACTTACCTGATTTATGTAGTGGTAGGTGTGCCGCTCGCATCCAAAGAAGCCTATTAATATGGCCCCTGCTTAATAAGAACTACGCTGGGTTTTTGAACTGGGCCGACCTATGCCGTTGTCAGATATACTGTAAACCGATTGTAACGATTTTCCTCTCGCTTCAACGCCCGATGTTCCCGGCAATGTTGCCTGAAGCGTGTGCCCCAATAGCGTTTGCGGATGTGGTCGTACTCCTGCTGGATTTTACGTGATGATCGGCCCTTGGCCGGCGGACGAAGGATATGAGGCGGGGTTTCGATGAACCGAATCTGGGGCTGATGGCTGTATCCGACTGAAGTCGGAGGGATTCCTCCCAATCAAAGGACTCTAGGGATTGTGGGGATTCATCGGGAATTGATGACGGCGGCGGCGAGGTAGATGAGGGCCTCGAAGCTTTTGTCAGTTTTGCAGGCGCGCATGGCGATGCGCTTGAACTCCTTGAGCTTACAGAAGAAGTTTTCGATCAGGTGGCGCCATTTGTAGAGTTCGGCGTCGATCTTGAGTTTCTGCGAGCGGCCCGGATGCTGCGAGATCACGATCATGGCGCCGCGCTCGTTAAGTTCGGCAACGAGAGCATTACTGTCAAATGCCTTGTCGGCGATCAGGCCGTCGAAGGCGATGCCATCGATCAAGGGCGGCACGCCGATGCTGTCGTAGCGGTTGCCGGGCATGAGGCGGAAGCGCACCAAATTGCCCAGCGCATCGGTCAGCGCGAGAATCTTGGTGGTCATCCCGCCTTTGGAACGGCCTATGGCCTGGCTCGAAGTCCCCCTTTTGCGCCTTGACCATGGCGGTGGACCTTCACAATCGTGGCGTCGATCATGGCATATTCCATATCGGGTTCGCCCGACAGCGCATCGAAAATCCGTTTGAAAACATCGGCTTTGCGCCAGTCGCGGAAACGGCGGAACGCCGTACTCCAGTTGCCGAACTGCCCCGGAAGATCACGCCATGGGCTGCCTGTGCGCGCAATCCACAACACCGCCTCCAAAAACAGCCGATTATCCCTTCCGCTGCGTCCAGGATCAGTCGGCTTGCCCAAACAATGCGGTTCCATCTGCGCCCACTGGGCGTCGGTCAAAACATAGCGTTCCATCCCCTCCGTGAATCACAGCCCAGCCTCTTTGTGAATCCCCACAATCCCTAAAGCGGATCGATGTGTCTCATACTAAAGCGGTTTCTGCTCATTCGGGTTCGTACCCGCATGAACTGAAGTAGTTGGCGCATTCGGTGGGTTTGAAGATATCGACGAACTTGCCGATGACGTCCCAGAGGCCTGTGACGGTTCGCTCGCCAGCTTTTCGCAGCATGGCCTTGAGGCGAGCGAAGGCTTTTTCGATTGGGTTGAAGTCGGGGCTGTAGGGCGGGAGGGAGCGAAGGGTTGCGCCCGCGCTCTCGATGAGGGCCTGCACCGATGCGCGCTTGTGACTCGACAGGTTATCCATGATGACGACGTCGCCGGGCTGCAGTTCCGGCACGAGAACCTGCGTGACGTAGGCTTCGAACCCGTCGCCGTTGATCGGGCCGTCGAGCACCATCGGGGCAACCATGCCGGTCATGCGCAGGCCGGCGACGAGCGTGGTGGTCTTGCGGTAGCCGTGCGGGAAGCCCATCCGTAGCCGCTCGCCTTTCGGGCAGCGGCCGTGGCTGCGGGTCATGTTGGTGGGGTCCATGTTTCGTGGGACTGTCAGGATTTCCG
>NZ_CAVK010000246.1 GCF_000382885.1 Sphingobium indicum BiD32 | reverse complement strand
CCCGCAAGCGGGAGGGGAGAAAGAATGACATGACCAACGCCAAGCTGACTGCCCTCATGGCCCGCGGCACGCAATTTCTCGGCTGCGACAGCGCCATCCTGTGCGGGGCGATGAGCTGGGTGTCGGAACGGCATCTGGTGTCGGCCATGTCCAATGCGGGCGGTTTCGGCGTGATCGCCTGCGGCGCGATGACGCCCGCGCTGCTCGACGCGGAAATCACCGCGACCAAGGCGCTGACCACCAAGCCCTTCGGCGTCAACCTCATCACCATGCACCCGCAACTGTTCGATCTGATCGACGTCTGCGCCAGCCATGACGTGACCCATATCGTGCTGGCCGGCGGCCTGCCGCCCAAGGGCAGTATCGAAGCGATCAAGGCCAAGGGTGCCAAGCTCATCTGCTTCGCGCCCGCGCTGGCGCTGGCCAAGAAGCTGGCCCGCTCTGGCGTCGATGCGCTGATCGTCGAAGGCCATGAGGCGGGCGGCCATATCGGCCCGGTCGCGACCAGCGTGCTGGCGCAGGAAATTCTCCCCGAAATGAGCGAGCAGCTGCCCGTGTTCGTCGCGGGTGGCATTGGCCGGGGCGAAGCGATCGCCGCCTATCTCGAAATGGGCGCGGCGGGCGTCCAGCTTGGCACCCGCTTTGCCTGCGCCACCGAAAGCATCGCCCACCCCGCGTTCAAAAAGGCTTTCTTCCGCGCCTCTGCCCGCGACGCCATCGCCAGTGTCCAGATCGACCCGCGCCTGCCGGTCATTCCCGTGCGTGCGCTCAAAAATGTCGGCATGGAAAATTTCACCGCCAAGCAGCGCGAAGTTGCCAATCTGCTCGATAGCGGGTCGGTCGACATGGGCGAGGCGCAGTTGCAGATCGAACATTTCTGGGCCGGTGCGCTGCGCCGCGCGGTGATCGATGGCGATGTCGATGGCGGGTCGCTGATGGCCGGCCAGTCGGTCGGCATGGTGACCAAGGAAGAACCCGTCGCCGACATCATCGCGCAGTTGATGGCGGAGGCGGCGGTGGCGCTAGAGCGACGGGCCGCCTGAATCCTTGCGATGAACGGTTAATCAGGCATATTTCCTCCGACCAGAATGCCCGGCATGACGGTGCGCAGCCCATCGGAGAAATTGATGATCGTCCTGCGCCGTTTTTATGGCCGTTTTTCGCTTGTGTCACTGGCTGCCCTGGCGGCCTGTTCGACCCCGGTAAAGCCACCTCCGCCGACCGCGCCGCCGCCGCTGGTCGAAACGGTCAGGCCGCGCCCGCCCATGGGCGCGGTGGAGGATATGAGCATCCCGGAGATAGCGGATGGCAAATATCTGACCCCCAATCGCAAGGTCACGTCGAACACTGCTTTATGGCATGTCCGCATGGCGCTCAACGTGGCGGCGCTCTCCTGCCGTAGCACCGCCGATCTCGCGCGGCTGCAATATAACCGGTTGCTCCATCTCCACGGGACCGTGCTGACGCAGGCCAATGAAGCGGTCGACCGCAACTATAAGGTTGCCTATGGCACCGCCGGCTTCGGCGCGCGCGAACGGCTGAACACCACCGTCTATAATTTCTTCTCGCTGCCCCCCGTCACCAAAAGCTTCTGCCCGGTCGCCGAAACGGTGGGGGCTAAGCTACTGACTATGCCATCCAGCGCGCTGCTGGATTATGCCCCGACCGCGCTCGCGGAACTGGAAAAGCCGTTCCAGGATTTCTACGCCGCCTATGCCGATTATCTGCGACGGCTGGCCGAATGGCAGTCGCGCTTTGGCGGGACGGTGACGGTGTGGGCGTCCCCCACGCCACTGCCGCCGCCCCCCGTACCGCCGGGCGAAGCGCCACGACAGGGCTTTGCCCCCGGCGTCACCAGCGCGATCCAGCAAAATCTGCCGCCCCCGCCCGATGCGGCTGCCCCGTTGCAGGCCAGCCGCCCCCCTGCCGTCGCGCGAACTCTGCCCGCCTCGCCGGGGCCAAAGCTGATGGTCCAGCCACTGCCGACGACGGACTGATCCGGGCGTTCGACCTGCCAATGACACTGCTCAACCAGAGCCGTTGGCGGGCAGCCATTGCGCATCGGCGGGGGCGGCGGCATCATCGTACGTGAGTCGCCCCCGGTTCGGCATTGAGCGGCGAAGCCCGCCGTGCGCAAAGGGCGGCCCCATGGAGGAGAGAGACGATGGCCTATATGGACGGTTTCGTGATCCCTGTGCCCAAAGGCAATAAACAGGCCTATATCGACATCGCGGCGAAAATGGCGCCGATCTTCATCGAATATGGCGCGACCCGCGTGGTCGAATGTTGGGGCGACGATATCAAGCCGGGCAAGGTCAATGATTTCCGCACGGCAGTCATCGCCGAAGAGGGCGAAGAGGTCGTCTTTTCGTGGATCGAATGGCCCGACAAGGAAACCCGCGACGCAGGCTCCGCCAAGATGATGGCCGATGATCGGATGAAGCCGGAGGAGGGGCAGGATATGCCGTTCAGCGGCGCGCGCCTCATCTATGGCGGCTTTGCCGTGCTGGTCGAAGAAAAGGCTTGAACCACCCGGCGGGAGAGAGGCGATGACCGACCTGAACGGCCAATTCTTCTGGCATGAACTGATGACCAGCGATCCGCAGGCGGCGCTTGCCTTCTACACCGATGTGGTGGGCTGGACCACGATGCCGTTTGGCGAGGATGGCGGCTATACACTGGTCGTCGGCAGCGCGGGGCCGCTGGGCGGGGTGATGGCGATCCCTGAGGAGGCGAAGGATTGCGGCATGACCCCCTGGTGGGGCGGCTATATCGCTTCGGCCGATGTTGATGCGGACGCCGCGCGACTGGTCGCGGCCGGGGGCAGCATCAGGCGCCCGGCGGAGGATATAGACGGCGTCGGCCGCTTCGCAGTGATGGGCGATCCGGGCGGCGCGACCTTCATGCTGCTCAAAGGCTCCAGCCCCGACGGCATGGAATCCCCGCCCCCCATGGCGATGGGTCATGTGGGCTGGCGCGAACTCTATAGCGGCAATTTCGACGCCGACCTGGCCTTCTATACCGGCCAGTTCGGCTGGACCACTGGCGATGCCATGGATATGGGCGAGATGGGTATCTACCAGCTCGTCTCGCAGACCGGCGGCAGCGATTTTCAGAGCATGTCGGGCGGCATCATGCCGATCCCCAAGGAAATGCCTGCGCCGCTCTGGCTCTTCTACTTCACCGTCGGCGACATCGACGCGGCGGTCGAAAGAGTGAAAGCCGGCGGCGGCACCTTGCTCAACGGACCGATGGAAGTGCCCGGCGGCAGCTGGATCGTCCAGGCGTTCGACCCGCACGGCGCGATGTTCGCGCTGGTCGGCACCCGCGCCGAAGCAGGAGAGGGGACATGAGCATCATCGCCCCCTGCCTGTGGTTCGACGGGCAGGCGGAGGAAGCCGCGCGCTATTATGTCGGGATTTTCGGCGGGTCGGTCGATCATATCAGCTATTACCCGCAAGAAAATCCTTCGCCCTCTCCCATGAAGGGCGGCAGCGTGCTGCTGGTCGAATTCACCCTGTTCGGGCAAAGCTATCAGGCGCTGAATGGCGGGCCGCAATTCACCTTTGACGAAGCCATATCGCTGTCGGTCGGGTGCGCGGATCAGGCGGAACTGGATCGCTATTTCGACGCGCTGACCGCCGATGGCGGCAAGGATGGGCCGTGCGGCTGGGTGACGGACAAATATGGCCTGTGCTGGCAATTGGTGACGCGGCAGATCATGGCCAATTATCATAGCGACGACAAAGCCGGAATCGCCCGCATGATGCAGGCGATGATGACCATGCGAAAGCTGGACACCGCCGCGATGCAGGCGGCCTTTGAAGGGGAAACAGCATGAACGGCGCTGACTATGACCTGTCCGTCACCTGCACCATCGCGGCCCCGCGTGCGACCTGCTGGCGGGTGTGGACCGATCGCAAGGAGGAATGGTTCTGCCCCAAACCCTGGCGCGCCGAAGTCATCGAGGAAGATCTGCGCCCCGGCGGCCGCAGCGCGGTGCAGATGTTCGGCCCGGATGGCGAGGAAACCGGGCCGATGGAGGGCGTCTTTCTGGACGTGGTGCCGGGCGAACGGATCGTCACCACCGACGCCTATGCCGCAGGCTGGGTCCCGCAAACCCCCTTCATGACCGCGATCTGGACCTTTGCCGACGAGGGTCAGCACACCCGCTTCACCGCCACTGCCCGTCATTGGGACGCAGAGGCCAAGGCCCGGCATCTGGAAATGGGCTTCCATCCCGGCTGGGACCAGATGATGGCGCAATTCAAGGCGTTGTGCGAGGCGGCTGCGGGGTGAATGAGGAATGAGGGGCGACTCTCATCCCGCCCATCAACCTTCTCCCACCACTCTGTCCCATAGCGGGGCAGGCCGGCGTTAACCCCGTTCCCGCCTTGGTCGCTACGCCGCGCGCGCCTATCCTTGCCGCCATGCGTATCCTGTCCACCAGCCTCCTTTTATCCATCGCCATCGCCTCGACCGCGCTGGCACAGCGCAATCCTGCCCCCTTCACCATTGCCGAATCGGGCCGCGCCTTTGGCTCTTTGGCCGACGCGCTGGGCGCGATCGGCGACGGGCGCGGGACCGTGGTGGTGGCACCTGGCACCTATCATCAATGTGGCGTTCAGCAGGGCGGCGACGTCACCATCCGCGCCGCGACGCCGGGCACGGTGATCTTCGACGGTGTCCCGTGCGAGGGCAAGGGCGCGTTCGTGCTGCGCGGGCGGGCTGCGCAAGTGGACGGTATCATCTTTCAGAATATTCGCGTCCCCGACGGCAATGGCGCGGGCATCCGCCTGGAAAGCGGCAACCTGACCGTCCGCAACAGCCTGTTCCGCAACAGCGAGGAAGGCATATTGACCGGCGACTATGATGGTGGGCAGGTCAGTATCGACAAATCGACCTTCCGTCATCTGGGCCGCTGCGACCGTGATCTCGATTGCGCGCACGGCATCTATATCGGCCGGTTGGCGGCGCTCACCGTCACCAACAGCCGCTTTGACCTCGGCGATGGCGGCCATTATCTCAAAAGCCGCGCGGCCCGCGTCACCATCACCGGCAACAGCTTCGACGACAGCGGCGGCAAGCTCACCAATTACATGATCGACCTGTCCAACGGCGCGAGTGGCATCATCAGCGGCAATGAGATGGTGCAGGGCAAGGACAAGGATAACTGGTCCGCCTTCATCACCATCGCCCCCGAAGGCCGAGAACATTCAAGTGCAGGCCTTGTGATCGAAGGCAATAGAGCCGGTTTCGTGCCGGGGTTGGAGCGCAATTCCACCTTCGTCGCCAACTTTACCGACGACGCAGTGCGGATCGGCGCAAACGACCTCGCGCCGTCCATGAAAGTGAAGGACCGGCGGTAAAGAGATGTTCCCAACCTCCGTTCGCCCTGAGCCTGTCGAAGGGCTGCACTTTCTTGAAGGGAAGAACAAGGCTTCGACAGGCTCAGCCCGAACGGTTTTATTTGTATAGAGCGGCGGACTATCGGATACTGGTCCCATGCGAACCACCTATGACAGCGCCACCGTCCGCCTCTATCATCTGGGCGATGATGGCGGTGCGACGACCCTGATGTACGGTCCCCTGAGCGAAGCGCTGCGCGTGGCGGAGCAGCAGACGCAGGAAACACAGGACGGCCTCTATCTGGCGACGGACAATGATGTGGTGGCTTATCTCGACCTGATCGACAACTAACCGTCAGCGAAACCAAACGGTGCCCGCGTCCGGCGAAAATCGTCGGGCAGCATGTCCCGGCCGATAGGCGGGGCGGATCGGGCGAGGCAATGGGGCCGGTGACACAGGCGGCAGGTGACCCCGATGGGGGTCGGCTCAGGCGTCGTCTGGCCCTGGGTATAGATCAGCCGATGGGCATGGTCGGCGGCGCAGCAGAGCGCAATCGCCCGGTCCACCCTGGCCGCACCCCATCCGCCGCCCCCTGCGGTGACGGTGCGGGCGATGGAAAAGAAACGCTGCCCGTCGGGTAGCTCCAGCCACTGCGTAACGACCTCCCGCGGTGTCTCGAACACCCGGTGGACCGACCAGAGCGGACAGGACCCGCCATGGCGGGCAAAGGGAAAACCCGCCCCGTCGAGCCGCTTGGACACATTTCCTGCCGGATCGACGCGGAGAAAGAAGAAAGGCACCCGTTCCTGCCCCGGCTTTTGCAGGGTCGTCAGCCGATGCGCGGTCTGCTCGAAACTGGTGCCGAACTGCCGCGCCAGCGCCTCTACATCATAGCGCCGCGCCTCGACCGCCTTGGCAAAGGCGCTGTAAGGCATCAATATCGCCGCCGCCCCATAGCTGGCCAGCGCTCGCCGGGCGAGACGGCGACTGCTCTCCCCGGCGAACTGGCCATCCTTCAGGATCGCGTCGAAGGCCTTGCGCATCTCCAGATAGGCGATCTGAAGCGCCAGCTGGAATTGCGAACTGGCGGTGTCGAGCGTGTCGTCGAGCAGTACCGCATCCCGATGCCGGTCATAGCGGCGCAGCGATCCGGCCATGACATCGGACGGCAGGCGACGGACGCGAAGGTTATGCCGCGCGCGTAACCAGCCGGTCAGTCCGCCCTCGACCTCCGCTTCCGCTGCCAGTTTTTCCGCCGCATCGTCCAGCAACGGAAAGCTGTTGCGCCGGGCGGCAAGAAAACGCCGCGATTCCGCGACCGGATCGGGCGCATCGTCGGGCGTGGCACCTTGGTCGGCCAGCGCCAGATGCTCCTCCCGATAGCTGGTGTAGAGCCGCAGCAGCGCTTCGGTGATACCGGGATAATTGACCGCGACGTCCCCTGTGGCGAGGGAGGGCAAGTCCAGATCGGCAAACATCGGGTCTTTGAGCACCGCGTGCAGCCGCGCGGTCTGCTCAGTCCCGCCATCGCCCGCCACCTCCGCCATGTCGAGCTTGTAGGTGCGGGCCAGCCGCAGCAGCATGTCGGCGGTCAGTGGGCGCTGGTTACGTTCGAGCAGCGCGACATAGGAGGCAGAAATGTCGAGATCGGCGGCCATATCGGCCTGGGTCAGGCCAAGGTCACGGCGCAACCGGCGCAACCGTGGCCCCATATAGACCGGACTATCTTTACGCATCGGGTCGACTCCTGTGCAGGCTTTACAACTTTACAGCATAAATTTGTAAAGATCGACAACTGAACTTCGGCAGGACTGCCGCCCTGCAACAGCAAGGGTTAGGCGGGGTTCAACAGCTCACTTTCCACGCAAGGATCGGCCCATGACCTACCAGGACAATATCGCGAAGGCGCAGCAGCTCATCGGCAGCCACCCCGGCACCTGGGACGGCATCAACGCCGAGTCCGTTGCCCGGATGAAGCTGCAAAACCGCTTCAACACCGGCCTCGACATCGCCAAATATACCGCTGGCATCATGCGCCGCGACATGGCCGCCTATGATCTTGATCCGGCCAATTACACCCAGTCGCTGGGCTGCTGGCACGGTTTCATCGGCCAGCAGAAGCTGATCGCGATCAAAAAGCATTTCGGCACGACCAAGCAGAAATATCTGTATTTGTCCGGCTGGATGGTCGCCGCGCTGCGCAGCGACTTCGGGCCGCTGCCTGACCAGTCGATGCACGAAAAGACCAGCGTTGCCGCGCTGATCGAGGAACTTTACACCTTCCTCAAACAGGCCGACGCCCGCGAACTCGGCATGATGTTCCGCGATCTCGACAAGGCGCGCGAGGCTGGCAACGCGGTCGAGGCGCAGCGCCTGACCCACGCCATCGACAATTATGAAACCCATGTCGTTCCCATCATCGCGGACATCGACGCGGGCTTTGGCAATGCGGAAGCCACCTATCTGCTCGCCAAGAAGATGATCGAGGCGGGTGCCTGCGCGCTCCAGATCGAAAATCAGGTTTCGGACGAAAAGCAGTGCGGCCATCAGGACGGCAAGGTCACCGTGCCGCATGAGGACTTTCTGGCGAAGGTCCGCGCCTGCCGCTACGCCTTTCTGGAACTGGGCGTTGACGATGGCATCATCGTCACCCGCACCGACTCGCTGGGCGCTGGCCTGACCAAGCAGATCGCGGTCAGCAAGGTGCCGGGCGATATCGGCGACCAGTATAACAGCTTCCTTGATTGCGAGGAGATTGATCCGGCGACGGCGAAGAATGGCGACGTCATCCTGAACCGCGACGGCAAGCTGCTGCGTCCCAAACGCCTGCCCAGCAACCTGTTCCAGTTCCGCGAAGGCACCGGCGCGGACCGCTGCGTCCTCGACTGCATCACCTCGCTCCAGAACGGCGCGGACCTGCTGTGGATCGAGACGGAAAAGCCGCATATCGAGCAGATCGCCTCAATGGTCGACCGCATCCGCGAAGTCATCCCCAACGCCAAGCTGGTCTATAATAATTCGCCCAGCTTCAACTGGACGCTGAACTTCCGTCAGCAGATCTATGATGCCTGGGTCGAGGCGGGCAAGGATGTGTCGGCCTATGACCGCGCCCGGTTGATGAGCGTCGATTATGACGACACCGATCTGGGCCGGGAAGCGGACGACAAGATTCGCACCTTCCAGAAGGATGCGGCGGCGCGGGCAGGGATTTTCCACCACCTCATCACCCTGCCGACCTATCACACGGCCGCGCTCAGCACCGACAATCTCGCCAAGACCTATTTCGGCGAGGAAGGGATGCTGGGCTATGTCGAGGGTGTCCAGCGCAAGGAAATCCGTCAGGGCATCGCCTGCGTGAAGCACCAGAATATGAGCGGCAGCGACATTGGCGACGATCACAAGGATTATTTCGCCGGCGAAGCCGCGCTCAAGGCTGGCGGCG